>JAGQWZ010000163.1 GCA_020436835.1 Saprospiraceae bacterium
GCACCATTTACGAAAATACCACGACCCCGGGATATCCGAGCTTCTCCCGATCAGATGAACGGATCATCTTCAATGCAAAAGGTGAAACTCAATCCGGCATCATTGATGTACTGGGAACTATTGACTTAGCAGATGATAAGATCAACAGCCAGGGTAATGCCTCGGTATTTTTTCAGAATGCCGTATGGGGAGAATGGTTTAGCAATGGTGAGAGAACCCTGGTAAATATCCTGGAAGGTGATCAGGAGACCGGGGAGTTGACCTATTATCCCAATCCTGCAGAATCAGAGTTGTTTTTAGAAGCAGATTGGTTGGCAAATCCGGGAGACCTGCAAATCGATGTGATATCTATCGATGGCAAATTGGTATCAAAAAACCGGTTTGGTGGAAATAGTAGACAAATCAGGCTGGATGTACAACATCTGGAAACAGGTGTTTACCTGCTTAAGTTAAAGTCCAAATCGGTGCACCGGGTATATCAGTTTGTCAAACACTAAGCAGATCGTTATTGATGAAAGTTCTGGTGATCCGTTTCAGTAGTATCGGTGATATTGTATTGACAAGTCCGGTGGTACGCTGTCTCAAACTTCAAAGAGGGGCTGAAATACACTACCTCACCAAGAAGAATTTTACCGCAATTCTGTCCGCATCACCCTATATAGACCGAGTTCATTCCATCGATAAGTCGCTTTCGGAAATTATCGGGGTTTTGAAAATGGAAGACTTTGATTTGATCATTGACCTGCATAAGAACCTGCGGAGTTGGATGGTGCGTAGGAAGCTTGGTAAGCGTTCACTCACTTTTCAAAAGGCAAATGTGCGAAAATGGCTGATGGTTCGATTTAAACCGTCCGATATAAAGGTGGATCATATTGTAAATCGCTATATACATGCCTTAAAGTCCCTGGATGTCAGATATGATGGCGAGGGATTGGACTATTTTTTACAGCCTGCCGGAGAAGGAATTCCCGTATTAAGCAAACCATTCCTCTGTTTTGGCATTGGAGGAACTCATTTTACCAAGCGGATGCCAACGCATAAGATCCGTGAAGTGTGTAAGAATTTATCTGTTCCGGTTTATCTACTCGGAGGAAGTGAAGATACAGGTGCAGGTGAGCACATCGCGCAGGATTTCGATCATGTCTCTAATCTCTGTGGCAAGTTGAGTATATCTGACAGTGCCAGAATCATCAAAGAAGCAAGTGTGGTAATTAGTCATGACACGGCGATTATGCATATCGCTGCCGCATTCAACCGACCGATCGTAAGTATCTGGGGCAATACGGTCCCCGAATTTGGCATGTTTCCATTCTATCCTGAAAAAGAACCAGCGAAATTTCATGTAGTACAGGTACAAGATCTACCCTGCCGGCCCTGTTCTAAAATTGGATTCAATGCATGTCCCAAAGGGCACTTTAAATGTATGATACAGCAGGATACGGACTACATTACTGATATTGCTAAGCTCGAAATATCGAATATTTGACCAACTTGATCTGAAGAGTTGTTAGTTTTATCTTTTCTGCCATACCCCCTGAAACCTTCTATGGATTAATTTTATTATACTTATAAATAAACAGAGAAAGCATGAATCAATCTAAAGTGATGCGACTAGCTATTATCGGATTTCTTGCTCTGATGGGATTTCTGGTATTAACCAATACAACATTTCTGACCATCGATCCCGGAGAAAAAGGTGTCTTATTTAAACCTTTTGGGGGTGGTTTGATGAAAGATAAGTTATTCAATCAGGGTTTCCATGTCGTGGCCCCCTGGAATAGAATGTACATCTATGATGTACGGATTAAGGAAGATTTTGAGAAGATGCAGGTTCTTTCCAAGAATGGACTACAGATAGAAATTGAGTTGTCTTTCTGGTTTTCTCCCATTTCGGACAAGATCGGATATCTCCATGATGAAATTGGACCGGATTACGTCAACCGGATTTTGAAACCGCAGATTCGGTCTGCTACCCGGGAAGTGATCGGTAAGTATCTACCGGAAGAGCTTTACTCAACGCAACGGGAAACTATTCAGACAGAGATTTTCCAGCAAACCAAGAAAGGGGTAGAGCCAAAAAATATTCTTTTGGATGCTATCCTGATTCGGGAGGTTAAATTACCCCTGACATTGCAAGAAGCAATAGAACGTAAACTTAAGGAGGAACAAGCCTCACTGGAGTATGAATTTAAACTAACCCGGGAGAAGCAGGAGGCAGAAAGAATCATCATTGAGGCTAATGCAAAAGCCGAAGCCAACCGGATCCTGAGTTCGAGTTTAACTGACCGGATCTTACAGGATAAAGGTATTGATGCAACGTTGGAGTTAGCAAATTCGCCGAATTCGAAAGTGATCGTGGTAGGTAGCGGAGACAAAGGTTTGCCTCTGATACTCGGATCGGGAAATTAACAACTTGATCTCTTAGGGGACGTCTTTGCCAATGACGCTTCCTCTATGGTGGATAGCAGCAGTAAAGAATTTTTATCTTGGCATAATGTGGAAAAATTTTATCTTTGCATCCCATTATTAGAATCAGTGTTATGAAAAAGGATATTCATCCCAGCAATTATCGATTAGTGGTTTTTAAGGATTTCTCTTGTGATGAGGCTTTTTTGACTCGTAGTTGTGCTCCTACCCGGGACACAATCGTATGGGAAGATGGAAAAGAGTATCCCATGGTTAAACTGGAGATTTCCAGCAAGTCTCATCCTTTCTTCACCGGTAGGATGAAGTTTGTAGATACGGCGGGTAGGATTGATAAGTTCAATAAGAAATTTTCCAAATCAAGATTCTCTAAATCAGAATCGTAGGGAGGCTAGAACTCAACAAATTATATTCACTTTTGAAACACAAAGCCTCATGATTTCATGGGGCTTTTTTTGTTGCCATGCACATCATCCTGTTTGATACCGATCTTCGCGATACCCTGCTGCCGTTTACCCATACCCGGCCGGTATGTGAATTGAGGGTAGGTATCTTGACAATTCGAGAGAAGTGGGAAAAGATGTGTGGAACGACTTCCATTAGCTATATCACTACGGAACATCTCGAACCCTTATATCCCATCAGTATTCATGAGGATAACTATCTGATCAACGGTGCTGCTTTGCCCAGTCAAGCCTTTATTGAGGTGATAAAGTCTTTAAACTCAGGGGAAGCACTGATGCTGAGAGGTGAATTGGTCGCTGCAAGGCTGTCAAAATCAAACTTTGAGAAGTTGCTGGTGAAGCAGGACTCTGCGGATTTGGTTGGGTTCGAAATTGATCCTGATATTGTCAATTTACTTGATGCATTGCCAAAGTACACCGAAATCAGCAGAGACCAGATTTTGGCTGATATGGAGATGCTGGGGCAGATCGATGCAGTTCCACAGCAGGTCGAAGTTCTGGGAAATCATCCGGTTTATATTGATCCGGAAGCCTCGGTAGAACGTGCATGGGTAAATGCCAAAGATGGTCCGATCTATGTCGGGCCAGGTGCGCTGATCATGGATGGGGCCAAACTAAGAGGACCAGTTAGTATTGGTGCCAATTCGATCGTAAAGAGTCATGCATTTTTATCCAAAGGTACTTGCATCGGACCTTATTGTGAAGTTGGGGGAGAGGTAAAGCAAAGTGTAATGCTGGGCTATTCGAATAAGTCGCATGAAGGATATTTAGGCGATTCCGTGGTGGGTGAGTGGTGTAATCTGGGAGCGCTGACCTCCAATTCGAATCTTCGGAATACATTTTCGGAAATAAAATCCTGGAATTATCAGACAGAGCAGATGGACTCGCTGGGAAAACGCAAGTGTGGATTCTTTATGGGGGATTATAGTCGCACTGCCATCCTCACCCAGATTAACTCGGGTGCGGTAATCGGTATTTCTTGCCATGTGTTCGGAGCGGAAACGATCACTTCTTTTATTCCATCTTTTACCTGGGGAAATCAGGATCATCCCGTAGAATATCAACTGGAGAAGGCTATTGATGCGATTTCTATATTTCGCTCTTTCAAAGGCGCTTCGACCGGTGACGAATTGCGGGATCTTCTAACCCGGATTTTTAAAATGACTGGCATCTACCGTTCCAAGCATACCGCATGAAATCGTTGAAAGTCTATTGGTGGCAGAGATTACTGAGTTATTTGACGGAGGTACCATTGCAAAAGCAGGCGGGAGAGTATAATCCTTCGCTCCAGGTAAGTTTGGTAAGAAATCGATTTCAGCTTTCCACCGAGAATGCCATTTATTCTTTTGATGATCTTTATTTGAATTTCGGCAGAGCATTCGAGCGGGTAGAATTACCACCGGATGGTTCGCGAATGCTTCTACTGGGTCTCGGTCTTGGCAGCGTCCCCTTCATGTTGGAAAGACAATTTCACCGGCGGTATGAGATGACTGCTATTGAGTTTGATGAATCAGTGATCGGTCTGGCTGCTGCATTTACTTTTCCACGATTAGCGCAAAAAGTAGAGGTGATCCATGCAGATGCTGAAATCTATGTTCAGACATTGGAGGATAATTTTGATTTTATAGTTGTGGACCTTTTTCTGGATGATGTGATTCCGCCTTTTTTTGAATCGGTGGAAGGGATGGAGGCACTGAAGCGTATACTGGCTCCCGGAGGGATGCTGATGTTAAACCGGTTGTACCGCAGTGGCCGGGATAAAAAGCGTACCGACAAATTCTATCAGCAGGTATTCACGCAAGTCTTTGCCAATAGTACTTACCTTGATGTGGATGGAAACTGGATTCTCTTGAGTAGGGGCTAAAAAAAAACCACAGTAC
>JAGQWZ010000164.1 GCA_020436835.1 Saprospiraceae bacterium
ATGTGCCCCATGGTACGATATTGCACCGTTGGTATGACTCACCGACTTTAAATATGGATAGAAGGATAACGATATACACTCCCCCTGGCTATGAGCAATCCACTAAAAATTATCCGGTGTTATACCTGTTGCACGGCGCCGGTGGAGATGAGGATTCCTGGCTGATGCATGGTCGTGTCGCACAGATTATGGACAATCTGATTTCGGATGGCAAGGCGGAACCAATGCTTGTAGTGATGCCGAATGGAAATGTTGTGCAGGATGGAGGATATGGACAGAGTAGTGCAGGATTGTCTAAGCCCGAGTTTCTACTGCCGCGATCTATGAATGGAGAATTTGAAGCTAGTTTTAGTGATATTATTAAATTCATCGAAGGAGCGTACCGGGTTAAAAATGATATGGGAAACAGGGCTATTGCCGGTTTGTCCATGGGAGGATTTCACACCATGCATATCAGTCGATACTATCCAAACACTTATGGTTATGTCGGTTTATTTTCTGCCGCAATTTTACCTCGTGATGATATAACCGGTGAAGTTTATAAGAACATTGATAGTACCCTGCTGGGTCAGAAGGAAAACGGTCTGAAATTATATTGGATAGCAATTGGCCAAACGGATTTTCTCTATGAAGCAAATCGGGATTTTAGGAAGAAACTGGACGAAATAGGACTTAAATATGCCTATCTGGAAACTGAAGGTGGACATACATGGAAGAATTGGCGAGTTTATCTGCGAAACTTTGCCAGCATCATTTTCTAGATACCGAATTGGCCGGGGTTCCTACTATATTTAAGGTTATAATTATCGATTTCTCACCACTTCCTCCTAAAGTGAATATTTGTTTTCTTTAATAAGATGACCGGCAATGATTCTTCTTTGTTCCTTGATATTTACGGGAGGATAAGCGGTGAATCTTTTCACACCCAGTAAGAAGGTTTTCAATAAATCGCCGGAGGCAAATGAACATAGAGCATCGGAGGCGTTTTTTGCCAGGCGGGCGTTCAGATCATAAAAGAACACCTGCAGAATGGCATCATATACCTCCGGCAATTTATAGCGGTCGGTTATATCCAGTTTTTGTAAGCGCAGTAAAAGCGATTCGGCCATGAAGATATCAATGAGCAGGTCAGCACCATTCATCAGAATTTCCTGTTCGTTTTTTAAATCTAACTGACCATCCATCTGTTGCTTCGCCGCTGCTCCCAACACCATCAATGCCAGTTTCTTATAGTCTCCCAGCGCCTTTTGTTCCAGTCCGAATTTCCCTTCGGGTTTTTGCATGCCAGGCATTCTGGTCAATTCTTTTTGGACCTCCCAGGCTGGCCCCACCATATCGATCGCACCGTTCATGGCCCGTTTCATCAACATATTTACCATCAGCATGCGGTTTATCTCATTGGTGCCTTCATAGATCCGGTTAATGCGCTGGTCCCGGTAGGCCATGGCGGGTGCATATTCTTCCGAGTAACCATATCCACCGTGTATCTGAACCGACTCATCAACCACGAAATCCAGATATTCAGATCCGGCCACCTTGATGCAGGCACATTCGATGGCATATTCTTCTGCCGCTTTCAGCATGGACTGTTCGATCGACTCTCCCTGATCCAGTAAGTGATCTTTCTGCTGTTGGAGAAGATTTGAAACGCGGTATATCGCGCTTTCCAGGGCGAAAACCTGGATTGCCTGTTGAGCAAGCTTATGTTGAATAGCTCCAAAATAGCTGATAGGATGTTTGAACTGGACCCTTTCATTGGCGTATTGAACACTCACGGTGACTGCCTGTTTCGCACCACCCATTGCCATGTTTCCCAATTTAAATCGACCAACATTGAGTGTATTAAATGCAATGAGGTGTCCTTTGCCGATCTCTCCCAGTACATTCGCCACCGGCACCAACACATTTTCAAAAAAGACCTGACGGGTGGATGATCCCTTGATACCCATTTTCTTCTCTTCTGCACCCAGACTGATTCCTGGTGTCTTCGCCTCAACCAGGAAACCGGTGAACTGATTTCCTCCCACCTGGGCAAAGACGATCATGAGGTCTGCAAAACCGGCGTTGGAGATCCACATCTTCTGTCCGTTGATTTTGTAGTGATCACCATCTTCACTCAAGTCCGCCCGGGTTTTTGCGCTTAGAGCATCCGAACCCGAACCCGGTTCCGTCAGACAATAGGAAGCCTTCCACTCACCACTGGCCAAGCGGGGTAAATATTTTTGTTTTTGTTCCTCCGTGCCAAAATAGAGGATCGGTAGCATACCAATACCGGTATGCGCGGCAAATGTGGTGTTGAATGACCCTCCTCCTTTACCGATTTCTTCACCAATGATCGTATTGGTATTCGTATCCAGGCCCATGCCTCCATACTGTTCCGGAATATGGGCTCCCAATAAGCCCAATTCTCCCGCCTTCTCCATCAACTCCACCTGAGCTTCCAATAAATGTCCACGCACCTTTGATTCATTGTTGACAAATTCCCTGGTCATTTGCCGGATCATTTCCTGTTCCTCATTCGTTTCTTCTGGTGTAAAAACAGTATCTAATTCGGTTTCTTTGACCAGGAATGCGCCTCCCCGTATCAGTGGCTGTGCAATGGTTTTTTCCATAGTTGTTTGACTTTATGTTAAATGGAGAAATTTGACTGAAGACAATTCATTCCTAACAAATATAACAAATACAGATGCATAAAGTCAATAGATGACTACAATAATTTGACTTTAAGTCAATATTTGTTTTGCTAATTGTTATCCTGCTTTAAGTATCAGGAGAAAGGTTTGACAGGTAAGGTCAGTTTGTCCGTGTGCGGCGGTAGGGTAGACCTGATAAAAGATAATCATCCGGTTGCACTTTTCCCAACCATTCTCTCTCCTTTTTGCGTCTAGCCGGATAGAAACCATTTAAAACATAATTTCTATGAAAACTCTCCAACTTTTGATCATGGTGCTGTTCGGTGCCAGCCTGTTCACCTCTTGTCTAAAAGATCAATGTACAGAAACCCGCACCTTCATCCGGTATGACCCGGTGTATCGTACCCAGGCACAACTGGAAGAGCCAATCACGGTTGAGGCACCTCGTCCATTGGAACATCCCGGAATCATCTACTTTTACCAGAATTACATTCTGATTAATGAATACCAGGCAGGGATACATGTGATCAATAATACGGATCAGAAAAATCCGGTCAATGAAGCTTTTATTGCTATCGATGGAAATGAGCACTTTGCCGTTATTCATGACCAATTACAAGCCAGCAAATTCAATGACTTGTTAACGATTGATATTGCCGACCTTCAACATCCGGTCGAAAAGTCACGAATTCGCAATGTTTTCCAGGAAGCATGGGAAGACCCTACGCGCGGCTTCCTGGTAGGGCATCGTCAAACTGAGCAGACCATGACACTAGACTGTTCGGATCCAAACTTTAACAGTCTGCGCTGGTCGAGTGGCAACACTGGAGGTTTCTGGTTGGATGTGGCATTCGCCAATTCATTGGAATTTTTACCTGCCGGAGCTGCAATTCGTGATCAAACAGATGGTTCTGCCCAGGGCATTGGAGGGTCAACCGCCCGCTTTACCATTGCATCCGGTCATTTATACATTGTATCGGATTTTGATCTTAAGGTGTTGGACTTGAAGGACCCTGCCTCTCCCGTGTTAAGAAATACGATTAATCTGGGATGGGGCATCGAAACCATCTATCCCTTCAAAGACCGGTTGTTCATTGGATCCAGTGCGGGTATGCATGTTTTTGATATCAGCAATCCCGAGGCTCCCCTTTTTCAGGCTATGTTTGAACATGCCCGGGCTTGTGATCCGGTCGTGGCAGATGATAATACCGCGTATGTAACGCTGCATGACGGTACGGAGTGCGAAGGTTTTGCCAATCAGTTGGATGTGATTGCCGTTGACAATATTCTCAATCCCCGGTTAATTAATACCTACGCTATGAAACACCCGCATGGTCTCACGCTTGCCGGAGATATTCTCTACGTATGTGAAGGTCAATTCGGCTTGAAAATTCTGGATGTCAGTGACCGTGACCACGTGGAGGAGATCGATTTTCATAAGGATATACCTTCGAAAGATGTCATCGCCCTGCCTAACGAAACCTTATTGGTCATCGGTGACGAAGGGTTCAGTCAGTACAAAATTAGCGATCCACGAAAGATCGAGTTTCTCAGCAGAATTCCTGTGGTGAAATCATAAAAAATGTCAGATATGAAAAATCTCTTTTTATTGATAGCCTTATTTCTTGGCGGTGGTCTGGCATTGTCTGCTCAAAGTGAAGGTGACCAGGATGTCATTTTCCTCTACCTGAAAAAAGGCATGACCCTGGAAGGTAAGGTGGTCGAACTTTCACCGGGCGAATCGATTACGATCTTAACCGCATATGGACATACGATCAAAGTCCCTGATCGTAAAATTAAGCGTTACTATTATCCTCAGAATCAGAAGGTTGATGTCCTAAGCCTGGGAGAGAAGAAATACGGCTTTAAGGAACAGGGACTGTACCAATATGCAACCCTGGGTCTGATTATGAATACTGTCAATAGTGAGAGTGGAGGTGCTGTGGGTTTTCAGATGACCGCAGCCATGGGATATCAGATAAACCGCTGGATCGGAGCGGGAATTGGGGGTAGTGCTGATTTTTATCGTACCGGCGCTTCTGAAATGGTTTTTCCTGTTTTTACCGAACTGAGAGGTTACTTCCTGGAAGAGAATTCAACACCGTATTATATTCTACGCACCGGATATGGATTTGCCAGCGCCAATGAACAGGATGTACATGAAGCCAAAGGAGGATGGATGATCAATCCGGCCGTTGGATGGCGTCTTGGTGGTGGTAAGGGACTGAAAATGACTTTTGATGTGGGGGTACAGTTTCAGCATGCCGAATTCAATTACAGCCGGGGAGCAGAAAGTTCGATTACTGATATTGTTTATAAACGCTTAAATATGCGATTGGGATTCTTGTTTTAGCAGGAGGTAAGTGGAAGGATAGGAAGGATTGGAAATATGGAAGGATTGGAAATATGGAAGGATTGGAAATATGGAAGGATTGGAAGAATTGGAAATATGGAAGGATTGGATGGATTGGAAGGAATGGAAGAATTGGGGGGATGGAAAAAATGGAAAGAAATTAAATACTCGAATTAAAAACAAAAAAAGGAATACAAAAATGTATCTGAAAATATCTATTTCTATGTTGGCTTTGATCGCCTGTCTTTTTGTGGCTTGTGACAAGACAGAAGATCCGCCGGTCAACAATCCGGATGACTTTTTCGTATTTGGTAGATTCTATGGCGAATGCCTGGGTGAAGAATGTATAGAGATCTTCAAACTTCAGGATGGTAAACTGTATGAAGACCGGAATGATCAGTACGTTTCGAATGAGTCATTCTATCTAGCTGATTTCCAGAGACTCGATGACACCAAATATGAAGGCGTTAAGGATCTCTGGAGTTTTATTCCAGGGGCAATTTATGAGGAGGATCAGGTGCGTTTCGGTTGCCCGGATTGTGCAGATCAGGGAGGTCTTTATCTGGAAATACGGACAGGTGCCTTCCATGAATACTGGATCCTGGATCAGAATAAAAATGAAGTTCCCCAATATTTGCATTCACTGATGGACACAGTTAATATGAGAATCGACCTGATAAATAATCAGTAATGACCGATGAAACCAGCATGATTAAAGCGTCATTAATTATACTTCTTCTGACGATGCTTTTGAGCGGAAATACAGAAGCACAACCGGGTATTTGGGAAAGGAGTAGAGTTCAGTTTACCTTTGGTCAGCTGTCGACGCTACACTACGATGCTCCGACTCATCTTCGACTTTGCGTTGAAGGTTGTCAACCTCGGTTACAGGAATCCAGGTTTAGCCCCACGGTCAGTTTGGCCTATTACTACCGGTATCACCCCAAACAGGAGGTCAGCCTGGGAATTGGATTGACTGAATATCGTTTTGCGGAGGAAGGTACTGCTGCTCCCGGAGATTATATCTACCGGAGATCAGTCAGAAATAAATATGTATCCCTGACCCTTGGTCACCGTTACTCATTGTTGACCCAAAAGAAGATCACGCCTTTTGTAGAAAGTCGGGTGGAATATGAGCGTTTACGAAATGAAGACTATTTTTTAAAGAGGGGAGCCTTGGCGGCATCGATTAAATTAGGTGCACAAATAGCTGTCACAGAAAGATTGCACCTTATGGCAGGGGGATCCTTTAGGTCTGCGGTAATAAAATATTCCGTGCAAAGTCCATTGATAGAATATTATCCCTATGGATTAGGCGGTGAGTTGGGAGTAGCATTTAATTAATTTTGCGTTTAAATAGGTGGTGATGTTATTTTAATGCAATCAGAAAGAGAATATAGCGACGAAGAGTTGGTGACGGGCTGTGCTCGCAATGACCGCAAGATACAGGAAGCTTTGTATCGCCGCTATTTTCATACCATGATGCAAATGTGCCGGCGCTATACAAATGACCCTGAAATCGCGATGACAGTCTGCAACGATGGTTTCCTCAAGGTCTATAAAAAGATCGACTCCTTTGCATTTAAGGGTTCATTGGAAGGCTGGATACGTCGAATTATTTATCACAGCCTTTCGGATTACTTTCGTAGAGATAGTAAGTATTTACAATTTATGGTTTTTGAAGACCATGATGAAAGTACCAATCCGGAAATAGTGCCGGGACTTTATCTGGAAGATCTCATGAAGTTGGTGGCTAAGCTACCGAATATGTCAGAAAAAGTATTTAGGCTTTACGCCATAGAAGGATTTAATCACCGGGAAATAGGGGAGGTATTAGGCATGAGTGAAAATACTTCAAAGTGGCATTTAGCCAATGCCCGCAAGAAATTGCAGGAATTATTAAAAGATCAAAGAAATCAATATGTCGAAAGGAACAGCTGATAGATTTCGGGATCCACTGGAAGATCAGGGTTGGCAGCAAATGAAGAAATTGCTCGACAGAGAAATGCCGGAAAGAAAGAAAAGAATTATCTGGTGGCCCTGGCTTGGTGTAGCTTCTGTCCTTTTAATACTCGTTGTGACATTTGCCAATCGCCTGGACCAACCCGAAATGAACCAGGACATAGTGACCGGGACCGGATCGGACCTTGTTCCATCCACTGATGATCAGAAATTGGCAGAACCTGCAACGCTCCCGGGTGATGAGGAAATTTCTTCCACCTCAGGAGCAGATCGGGATGTAATTAAGAAGCGAAATGCATTGGGAACGGAGGTGACTTCCATCCGGTCCGGAAAAATAGATAGTGATCAAAAACCGGAAACGCAGACAAATGGTAGTGCGAGTGGAGATGAGATCGAAGAGGTAGAAAATAATCCGGATAGAACTGTTTCTATGTCGATACTACCGGAACCGCAGGAGAGCGGAAAACCCGGAGGGCTGCAGGACGATATCCCAACCGGGACGGACACAGAATTGATAAGTGCTGGCAAGATCGTTGAACAGCGAAAATTTGATCCTTTGTTCAGTCTTGGGCAGTCTCAAAACTATCTCGGCCATCGGTATGCCATATCCAGTGAGATCTCTCAGATGGATTTAAGTGGAAGTCCTATTCAAAGGAAAAAACAATCCGGTTTTGATTTTGGCTTTGCCGGCGCTCTCCTGATGGAGCGTTCTTTTAAGAAACCAAGCATCGATCTTGGAATTGATTTCAGGTATAAACCGGTTAAATACCTGGCAATTGGTACTGGTCTATATTTCTGGCAGATACGGAGCAACCAGACCTTTACGGCAACGGACAATGCCAGTGGATTGCTGGGTGCCTTTCAGAATGCCCTGGGCGATGCGCTGGTAGCCATTCCGGAAATGCAGAATCAGGATACCCTCGATCGCCAGCAGCCTGGCAACACCACCTACATTCAGACGATAAAGAGTATTTCATACTTGCGAATTCCCATTTATCTGGAGCTCTGCCTGCATGACAAATGGCAGCCATATGTTGGTATGGATCAGATCATTCTATTGTCAGACGGCAGGAATGGTCTGCTCGAAAACAAAACGCAACTGGATCTGGCAATTACCAACGGATCGAATGTGAGCTCTTTTTCGGAGCTGGTACGACCTTCAAATGGTGCTGTCTTCTTCGGACTAAAGTATCGTGCGGCAAATCACTGGTTGGTGGACCTGTCCTACCATCATGGTAGAAAATCCTATTTAAACTATGCAATTGCCCGGGGTGATTATTTCGAATACCACCGTTTCTTCAGACTGGGAATGCAGTATCGATTTTAGCTTTAGATCCGGTTCAGTCCTTCTGCCGCCCAAGGTGCTACCTTCATTTGTACTTTTTCGGTTATGATAATTTTTTCCCTGACCGGAAAATATTAGTATTTTTACATTTCAAACTATTTTTCAATTGAGGGTCGAACACACTTACTGTTTGGCCCTTTCTCATTTATTCACTGAAGTGTTCTGACTTTTTTCCTGCTGTAAAATCAACTTAATGAATTGATTCTTTTGGGGATTCAATCATTTCCTGGAACGATCCCCAAAAATGTCCTGGGATTTTCTTAGCTTATGAAGGCTAATTCCCAGGTGCAATGGCTATAGTCCTTTTTCTCCGGAGTTCTTTTCTTTTTATTGTTCTGATTTTATTTGCTGGGTTCGATCTGTTTTGTCAGGATCAGGCAGATACCTGGATTATGGAGATGCAAATGCCCCCGGATCAATATCAGAATCTCAAGCGAAAGTCGGCCAGGGAATTTGATTTTGTTCCGGAAACCATGAGTGTAAATGGAATTCCGCTTGAAGTGAAGGAAATGCATTCCCGGGGCAAAACCACTCTTCAATTTTGGCGAAAGAGCTATTCGGTTAAGCTGGGAAACAGTTTTAGGTTTATGGGATCACCCGCCAAAACGATGGATCATTTTTACCTGATCAGCATGTCCTTGGACCGTTACTATTATCATAACCAGCTTGCCTTTGAATGTCTTTCCAGACTGGGATTATTTCCCTTGTGGTGTCACCTCACTGAATTAAAGATTAATGGTGCAACGGAAGGACTATATCTTATCGTGCAGCGACCGGCTGATTATGCCTTGAAAGAATTGGGGTCTGATGCTATTATCCGCCGCAAATCCAGCGAATTTATTGCCAAAGAAAAATATGGGAAAGAAGCCGGCGAGGAGATAAGGAAAAAATGCCGTAATAACTTCAATTTGATCAGAAAAGCGGGAAAACACTGGAGTGGCGCAGAGCTTTATGACAGCTTAAATACGCATCTTGTGCTGGACCATTACTTTGCCTGGTTGAGCTTTAATTATTTTGTACAAAACGGAGATTATACGGACGAGCTATTTTACTATTTGCAACCAGGATCCAAATCTCCCCTTTTTGAAATCATTCCCTGGGATTTTGACGATATCCTGGTAAAGAACCCGCACGAAGGAGAAGATGTCCGGCAAGTGCGACTGGGCGATCAGCTTCTTTTTTCCAGTGAGGATGAGCTGGATTTATTAATCGCCCGGGATTCATTTCTTTATATTAGGTACCTGGAACAGTTCGATTTTGTTTTTGATAAGTTAAATCCCGGTGCATTAGATGATATTTTCGGCCAGATTAAAACCAGACTGAAACCTTACCTCGTCCAGGAAGAAATTGTATCAGTTTCACAGCATGACTATCGGCCTGTCGAAAATTGGCAGGCAGTTTACGACCATATGGATCGGATGTTACGATTTCTTAAAGATCGCTGGATGAAAACCAGAGTGGAAGTAAAAAAACAATTACGAAAGTATAAAAAGTGACCGGCGAACAGTACCGTTCAATCATCTCGGAGTTCGTTGTCAGCCTACCGGATCTTGATATTTGAGCTGCGCAAAAGTATTCTTCCTTCGGTAGTAACCTCGAAAGTGGTAATGAAGTCATCCGGTTTTAATCGATCCATAATTGCCACTTTAAATTCTTCTCCGGCAATCAGCTTACCCTGGTCAAAATTAAATTGGCAGGAAAAAGGCAGATATTCATGATCAACATATTTAAAGCGAATAGAAAATTGATCAATTTTACGATCGTTGATTTCCAGCATTGGTACGGTCCGGATCATGTGCTCCAGCTCTGCCTCGGTCAGTTTGTTATCTGCATTGAATCTGAAATTGCCTAAATAACGGAAATCTCGGGGTGATTCAATGGTGAGTGCGTGCCATTTGAGCGAAATTTGTTCATCAATGGAACGTTCCGGCAGGGGAAGGTCAACTGGCTGGCGAAAATAATCATCCCAGGTATTATATGTGAATGGGCTGATTTCAGCGTCATCAAGCATGATCGCATATTTTTGGTCCTCACTGACCCGGGTAATGAGGACAAGACTCTTACTCAGGTATTGGTCTTGTGTTAATTTCTTCAGTAGTTTTTTACGGTCAAGGGGCCTGGTCAAATTGTCTGCAAAATAGAAATCGAAATCACGAATAATATAATTATCGCTGTAGTCGTAGATCCTGTGCTCACTTGCAGATAATATTTCGCTCAGATCTTTAATTGACAATTGGTTAATATTGTTCTTGAAGTCAGGAGGGGCAATAAAATCACGGTGAAGATATTTCAAGGTCATAAGCCGGGTATCGTTTTCCAGCAGGTATCTTTTGCGGGTTGATTCATCTTTGATGTGGAATCTGCAGGTGTATAATTTTTCACCCTTTCTAAGCAGGAAGTACATTATGCATCCATCCGACATTGCGTCAGGATTGGCCTTGACGGCTGCCAAAAATGATTGCCATTTATCTGTAGCATTGATGTCATTGCCAACTTCTGCCACATCCGGATGATCAAAAGACTGACA
>JAGQWZ010000165.1 GCA_020436835.1 Saprospiraceae bacterium
CATTAACAGCATTTGATACTTTCACGGTAAAATTACATGATCCTCGATCAATTAAGGCGATTTTCCCAGATACCGCACCTGGATTTGTGAAAGCAGAACATCCCAGATTGGGTTCAGCCAGAACAACACTTCCCGTGACTGATACCGAGGTGGGATTAAAGTCGGCTCCTGAGGCAGTGAAAGCGCCGGAAATATTTCCAGGAGCATTGACATTCAACGTAGTCTTAGTGTTATTCCAGCGAAACATCTGCATTCGGGGTGGGGACCCATCACTGGGAGTGCCGAAATTAGCATTATTGGTGCCGGAACCATCCAGCGCATCGGCATTCACGGCATCCCCGCCTACGCCTCCGTTTCCATAATTATTGACCTGGAAATTACCCGCTGCTTCATCGAATCCGTAATTATGGGTGACATCGTGCATGATGTTATTCATATAAAAAAGATTGGTGATTGACCCATCCAGATAGGTGCTGGGATCCATAGATGTGTCCACGAGAAATTCAAAACTTAGGCTGGAGCCACCATCGGGACTATATCCGGGTATATTATTGGCATCCTGATCTTCCGAGGCATAAACATTGTTTCCGCGGGTAATGGTGAATTCCGCTCCGGCTGCCCCGTTGGTATCATGCCACCCAAAGGGTGAAGAAGCATTCCAGGGAGCAGTTACCAGGCTTTGCCCTCCTTCATTAGGAGCTTCCAGAGGAATCGCGTATACCCGGTAGGAATTTGGCGCAAATAATGCAGCATCACCTTGCCCCTCATTTTGCGAGGGGCCGAAGGAGTGGTGATTTTCATGACTTTGCCCGTCAAGTGATCCAAAATTACACTCCACTGTCAGAGGTATGCTCTCCTCAATATTTCCATTTTGAGCATTGACATAGAGCAAATACATAAAGCCATCATCTGCCTTGTCTATAAACACTTCCCAGGTGAGAATGAGATTTCCATCCCTGGGTACGTATTTTAGCCGGGTGGTTATATTACTTTTAGATATACTGCGATTCGAGTATACTTGCTCTTCACTGGCATTTTCTTGTTGTTCCAGTAATTCAGTTTCTCCTGTCGGGACTAACTCAAAGTGGGCAGCGGCTTGATTGATGGCATCTAATCCGGCGAGGACCTTCGCATTTTGCAAATTGAAGCCTGATGCATTCAGAAAACCGGATGTAGCATGCGCAACCTCCTGTTCCTTATTGATGTGCACACTTCCCACAGCATTCAGAATATCAATGCCATCGATAGATTGCTGGTAATAAATGTGTTCCACACCGGAAAGTGAACTAATATGAGATGAACTAACGTGAAAATCTTCTAAAGCAAGCGAGACATTTTTAAATGCTCCTTGCTGGTTTAAAATATAGCTATTTGCCTTAGTCAGATTTTGTGCCGGTTGGGCAGCGATAAAGACAACGTGGCATAGCAATGCCAGAGGAATCAGAGTGAGATTTTTCATTTGGCTGAATCGGAATTTTGAAAAATCCGAAGATAAGATATTGGAGATTTTTAACCGGCGACATTGCTATAATTATTTTTCAACTAAGCATTTCCACTGGTCACCACCGTTTTTTGTGCAGCCCCACATAATTATCTATCTTCCCTATCGATCACTGATGAATTTTTAACTAATCAATCATTGCAATGCCAGGACTACTTCCCACAATTGACCCCGATGGTCTGCTTGAATATTCCGTTGTCTACACTGACCGGGCCCTGAATCATATGTCCGTCTCATTTCAGCAAGTAATGCGGGATATCTCGCAAATCCTGATGCAGGTTTATCAGGCGCAGAAAGTGATCATCGTACCAGGTAGTGGAACCTATGGGATGGAAGCCGTTGCCCGGCAATTCGCTACCGGCAAAAAATGTCTGATTATTCGGAATGGCTGGTTCAGCTACCGTTGGAGTCAGATTTTTACCATGGGAAATATTCCGGGAGAGACTCTGGTTCTGAAGGCAAAAAGGGTGGATGATACTGCTACACCCGCCTTTGTACCGCCGCCCGTTGAGTCAGTGATAGAATCCATAAAAAATGAAAAGCCTGCTCTGGTCTTTGCACCCCATGTAGAAACATCGGCAGGTATGATCTTGCCAGATGAATACCTGGTGCAAGTTGCCCAGGCCATCCATTCCGTGGGAGGATTGTTTGTCCTCGACTGCATTGCATCCGGTACCGCGTGGGTAAACATGAAGGAAATTGGCATCGATATATTGATCAGTGCGCCTCAAAAAGGATGGAGTGGACCGCCAAGTAGTGGATTGGTTATGTTGGGAGAAAAAGCTAATGACATACTTCCGGAAACCCAAAGCACGAGCTTTGCCTGTGACCTAAAAAAATGGAGCGAAATTATGCAAGCTTATCTGGACGGAGGTCACGCTTACCATGCTACCATGCCTACAGATGCACTGCGTTCCTTCAGAAATGTCATGCTGGAGACCGTAGATTGCGGACTTGCTGATATCGCCAAAAGGCAGTTTGACCTGGGCAAAAAGATCCGTAACCTTCTGGAAATTAAAGGATTCAAAAGTGTGGCTGGCGCCGGTTACCAGGCTCCGGGTGTAGTGGTTAGCTATACCAGTGATCCGGAAATAAAATCAGGAAAGAAATTTAAAGAAGCCGGTATTCAGATTGCTGCAGGAGTACCTTTGCAATGCGATGAACCGGAAGACTTCCAAACATTTCGCATCGGATTATTTGGGCTGGATAAACTGCTCGACATTGATCGAACAGTAAAGAAATTTGAGGAGGCTCTGAGTCAAATCGGCTGACCGGGGCAAAAGGGACATGACGATCACATCATCTCTAAATGCTGCATCCTGATCCGGAACCAATCTGATGGTATGTCAAGATCCCGGATAAATGAGTAGTAAGAGACTCCGTTAAAAATCAGATCTTTATCTAATCCTTTTGGACTGGTTTATGTTTGCATTAGAAAAAGGCACAGAACCATAAACATTTTTACTACAGGAAACCTCTATGAAAGTTCATGAATTTATATTCCTCTTTTTTTTCTTGGCAGCGTTGGGTTGTTCCTCAGACACTGAATCAGGATCGGCCAATTCAAATCCCAGCCCCGGTGCCCGCTCCATGTCGGTCGACGTATACGTAGCCAGAGAAAGGATTTTAGAAAACATTATCAATGCAACCGGTTCCCTCTTACCCAATGAAGCCGTGCAGGTAGCTCCTGAAAGAGCAGGAAAGCTGGATGAAATCTACTTTGAAGAATCGTCATATGTGAAGGAAGGAGAACTACTGGCAAAGATTGATGACCAGGAACTTCAGGCACAATTGAACAAGCTGGAAGTACAGGAACGGATGGCTTTAAGGGAGGAAGAAAGAGGCGATGAGTTGAGAAAGATCGATGCCATTCCGCAAGACGAATTTGAACGACTGCAAAATACACGGGAACAAATCCAGGCCGAGATCAAATTGGTGAAGGTGCAAATTGAACAGACAAATGTAAAGGCACCTTTTGCCGGCACGATCGGCCTGAGGAATGTAAGTCTGGGGGCATATGTGAGCCCTTCGCAGTCCATTGTTGAACTGCAGCAGACAGATCCGTTGAAGCTAGAGTTTAACGTGCCGGAAAAATATATGCGGGAGGTACGAAATGGACAGAAAGTTACTTTCAACATCGTCGGATTCGATGATCCATTTACGGCAACGATTTATGCGACTTCTAGTGAAATTTCCTCCACAACACGCTCCTTCAAAGTAAGAGCACGATGTGCCAACCCGAAAGGGCTGCTCAAACCCGGTAACTTTGCCAAAGTAGAAGTGATTACGGGTGTAAATAGTCATGCAATCATGCTTCCAAGCGACGCTGTGGTGCCGGTCATCGATGGCCAAAAAGTTTTTTTAGCCAAATCAGGAAAAGTAGAAGAGAGACTTGTCACCACTGGAGCCCGTGAAGGGATTATGATAGAGGTGACATCAGGCGTAGAAGCAAATGACACCGTCATCGTCAGTGGTTTGCTTTCCGTGGCTCCAGGTATTCCGGTTGAGACCGGACAGGTAGTTACATACGATTCACATTTAAATTGATATGTCTTTAGCGTCAACCAGCATAAACAGACCGGTACTGGCTACCGTCATCTCGATTACGATCATGTTGTTTGGTGTAATCGGATATACTTATTTAGGGTTGAGGGACTACCCTTCTGTGGATCCTCCGGTCATAACCGTCAGCACCAACTATGTAGGAGCTAATTCAAATGTGATTGAATCTCAGATCACGGAACCGTTGGAAGAAAATCTAAATGGTATTGCCGGGGTTTCAAGTTTGACATCAACCAGCACTGATGGTCGAAGCACGATTACGGTCGAATTTGAGGTTGGGGTTGATTTGGAGGTGGCTGCAAACGATGTCCGGGACAAAGTCGGATTAGCCCAAAGGCTGCTTCCTCCGGACGCAGAACCTCCCATTATCACCAAGGCAGACGCCACCACATTCTTATTGGCGTTAACGGTACAAAGTGATAAGAGGGATTTGCTGGGCCTTACGGAGATTGCCACAAACATTATCAAGGAACGATTGCAGACAATTCAGGGAATCTCCAGGATAAATATTTGGGGAGAAAAGAGATATGCAATACGGATCAATATGGATCCGGCAAAGTTGTCTGCCTACAGCCTCACCCCTCTCGATGTTCGAAATGCATTAAACCAGCAGAACCTGGAATTACCATCTGGTAAAATTGAGGGATTCCGCACTGAACTTACCATTCGCACTTTTGGCCGGCTTAACACCCCGGAAGAATTTGAAAAAATGGTAGTGCGGGAATCCGATGGGGTGACCGTATTATTGAAAGACATCGCGAAAGTCAGTTATACCCCTCAGAATCAGCAAACCCTGCTTCGGGGAAATGGCATTCTACCCATGGTCGGTTGTGCGATCACTCCTTTGCCGGGCTCCAACTACATTGAGATTGCAGATGAAATTTATCAAAGGGTTGAGCAAATCAAATCGGAGCTCCCCCCGGACCTGATCATAGGCTATGCTTTCGACCAGACACTTTCAATCCGGAAAGCGGTAGAAGAAGTGGAAGACACCATTCTCATCGCTTTCGGGCTGGTACTGTTGGTGATCTTTCTCTTTTTACGCGACTGGAGAACGACTATGATCCCGGTTCTGGCGATTCCCATCTCTCTCATCGGTTCCTTTTTCATTATGTACATGTTTGGTTTCTCCATCAATATTCTGACCCTGTTAGCTATCGTGTTGGCTACGGGCCTGGTGGTCGATGACGCTATTGTGGTCATGGAAAACATTTATCGACGGGTGGAAGATGGTGAGGAGCCGGTTGAAGCCGCTCAGGCAGGTTCAAAGGAGATCTACTTTGCAATCATTGCCACGACAATTACCCTGGTGGCCGTCTTTCTGCCGATCATTTTTCTCCAGGGTTTAACCGGACGGCTGTTTCGTGAGTTTGGAATCGTTGTAGCCGGTGCCGTGGTTATATCCAGTGTTGTCTCGCTCTCGTTGACACCAATGATGTCTTCCCGTTTCCTGAAGAGGAGGGAAAAACACAATATACTATACCGGGCGACAGAAGGTTTTTTTGAAGGGCTCACAAATGTTTACAACAAAACATTGAAGGCATTCATGAAAGTCCGGTGGTTGGCCTGGATCCTTACCATTTTAACCATCGTCGGGATATACCAATTGGTGGAAATAATCCCAACGGAACTGGCTCCCATGGAAGACAAGAGTGGTTTCAGGGTGATTTCCACTGCCCCGGAAGGAACCTCATTTGAAGTAATGGACCAGTACGTGCTGGATGTACTGTCGATATTGGATACCTTGCCGGAAAAGAAAGCCTACATTGCGGTAACTTCACCGGGATTTGCTGCTTCCACCGCGGCCAATTCTGCCTTCGTGTTTTTGTCTTTGGTTCAGCCCGAAGAGAGAGAACGCAGCCAGGATGAAATTGTGAAGAGCCTTTATCCACAGATCTCCCAATTAAACTATGCGCGCTCATTCCTGGCCCAGGAGCAGACGATCAGCGTCAGTCGAAGTCTGCGAGGTCTTCCCATCCAGTTTATTATCCAGGCCCCGAACTTCCAGAAGTTGAAGGATGTCATTCCATCTTTTATGGAGATGGCCGAACAAAACCCGGCCTTCAACGTGGTGGACCTGGATTTAAAATTTAATAAACCGGAACTACATGTAGAAATTGACCGGGAAAGGGCACTCAGCCTGGGCGTGACCGTGCGAGATGTGGCCGAAACACTCCAATTGTATTTTGGCGGACAGCGATTTGGCTACTTCATTCGGGATGGAAAACAATATGAAGTTATTGGAGAAGCGAGCCGGATTAACCGGGATGAACCCGGAGACCTGAGTAAATTATATGTACGAAATAATACAGGAGAAATCATCCAGATGAGCAACCTGGTCCGGCTCAGTGAGGAATCCAATCCTCCCGCTCTTTATCGTTACAATCGATATATTGCAGCAACGGTAAGTGCCGGTTTGGCCGATGGATTTACCATGGGCGAGGGCATTCGGGTAATGCGGGATATTGCCGATCAGGTATTAGACCCCACCTTTAGTACTGCTCTGGGAGGATCCTCCAAAGATTTTGAAGAAAGTTCGGGAGGCTTGTATTTCGCTTTCCTGCTCGCTTTGATTTTGATCTATCTGGCCCTGGCAGCTCAGTTTGAAAGCTTTCTGGATCCGCTGGTTATCATGTTTACCGTACCTCTAGCCCTGGCTGGGTCGCTGCTGGCGCTTTACCTGGGAGGTCACACCATAAACATTTTCAGTCAGATAGGAATCATTGTGCTTATTGGGATAGTCACAAAAAACGGGATTCTGATCGTTGAATTTGCCAATCAGCGGATGGAAGCCGGTCTTTCTGTAAAAGATGCAGTGATCGACGCGGCCACCCTGCGAATGAGACCCATTCTCATGACAAGTTTAGCCACGGTACTGGGAGTTACTCCCATCGCTCTGGCACTGGGAGCGGCATCTACCAGCCGGATTCCCATGGGAATAGCCATTATTGGAGGCTTGCTCTTTTCACTACTGCTTACGCTGTATGTGATCCCGGCAATATTTACCTTCTTCAACCGGGACAAGAAGACAGCAAACGGAATTAATCCTCTTAAAACAACTGAGGGAAGAAGTCAGGGATCAGAAGACGAAACAAATATCATTCGCGAAGAGGAAGTAGATGATGAATCCACAAAAGATCAGGACACCTCACCGCTCGGTCGGGGCCCAACGGAAGAAGGCAAGGAACCGGCACCACCATCCGGATCTTCCAACTTTTATGACCAAACTTTGATCACAGACGAGTATTTAGGTCAACCTGAGGTGTACTCCGCCGGAAAAAACAAGGGATTTGAAAACGAAGAGGCAGAATCATCTGAAAAAAAGAAAAAGAAAAAAAAGAAGGACAAAAAGAAAAAAGGAGAATAAAAAAGTAGCGATAAAATCAGGTAAATATAAAGTCAAAGAAAAAATGGTCAGAAATAAAAATCCTCATGCAACCGCACACTTGATGTTTATCCTGCTATTTTGGGGAGGCCTGTTCACTCCGTTAAAATCACAAACCGATCTGACTCTAAGGGAAGCCATCGAAATTGGAATTAAAAACAATTTTCAAATTCAGATTCTGCAAGCGAATGAACAGATAGCCGAAAACAATAATAATCCTGCCAATGCGGAACTTCTACCAACGGTATCCACTACCGGCAGTTATTCATTTTCGAGTAATAATACCGACCAGCAATTTTTTAATGGTGATTCTCGTTCGGCCAGCGGTGCAGGCAGCCGTAATGCAAGGGCATCTGTCGACGCCTCCTGGATGATTTTTGATGGTTTTCGACGGGAAGCTTTGCAAGAGGCACTGCAATTAGAGATTGAACGCACATCGGAAGAAACAAAAGCAGAAATCCTGTCTTTGGTCGAACAGATTAATATTGCTTACTATCAAATTGGACAAATTCAGGAACAAATTCGTCTGACGAACCGATCAATTGATCTCAACCAGGCAATCCTCAATCTGGCGCTGCAAAAACAGCGAATCGGTACCGGCAGTGAATCGGAAGTCTTGCAAGCACGTAGTCAGTTGAATGGTGATTCAATTTTATTGATCGGACAACAAGGTGATCTGAAGAGCGCAAAAAATAGTCTTAATCGAATTATCAATCAGCCTCTTGACATTGACATAAGCGTCTTGGACACAGTCATTCTGGATGTATTACCGAATAAGGAAGAAATGATACAAGAGGCATTATCCAGGAATCCGGATTTAATCCTGGCAAAGCTTGATCAATTGAACACTGCTGTACAAATTAAATCTATAAAAAGTGTTCTATATCCCAAATTAAGTCTCGGAGCCAGCTACGTTTACAATTTTTCCAGGGCGGAAGTTGGTTTTCTTTTGTCGAACCAAACTTATGGCCCTTCCACACAGTTGACATTAAATTATGACATCTTTAGTGGCAGGAATCTAAAAAAAGAGTTACAAAACGTAGACCTGATTCAGGATAATCTGGTTAAAAACCAACAACGAATAAGCTGGGAAATCGAATCACAGATTTCAGAATATTATATTAATTATTACAACCTTGCCGATCTTCGTGATGCGGAAAGCAGAAACATTGAGATCGCGGAAAAGAACAGTCTATTGGCAAACGAATTATACCGTCAGGGCCGGATCACCAGTTTCGAAGTAAGAGAAGCGGTTCTTCGGGAAATTCAAGCCAGGAACCGGTTGGTGCTAAATACCTATCAAATGAAATTCATTGAAATTCAACTGAAGGCGATTGCCGGTATTTTAGATGCATAAACGTTTGCCTCCAGATCTATCAAGGAAAAAGGTGCTGATCTAAATTGGAGACCAGCACCAGGCCAAGGCACCGAGTCCTTGAATCAAATGTTACAAGTACCTTAAAGACGATTGGCTTTTTGACAGCCACAAATCTCGGCCTGGATTTTTTTTAATATAACCTACGCGGCTTCTGACCATAATGTGCGGATCCAATTCTGTTCCGATTGCGCCTTTTTCTTGACTGTCGCAGAAATGAAACTTCCCTAAATAGGAATTAATTCCCTTACTTATTTGGAATTCTTCCCAGAATCTTCTGGAGACATAAAATCACTATTACCCCGATCTATTTACCCGAAATGAATTGCTCATAAATCGGATGTTGCGGTTTGCAGACCTGACA
>JAGQWZ010000166.1 GCA_020436835.1 Saprospiraceae bacterium
CTGATTGAGGCAGAGAGAGTGGTCTCGAAAAATCCGGACCGGTATAAAGATTATGCAGTAGATGAAGAAGGCGGCACCCGGATCGAATTGTTTCAGGGCCAGAAAAAGTTGGGAGATCTGGTAGTGGGCCGGTTCAATTTTAATCAAGCCACCCGCAGTGGAATTTCATATATTAAAAATTTTGAAGATGATGCCGTGTATTCCGTGGATGGTTTTCTCAGTATGAGCCTCTCGCAGGGATTTGACAATTACCGGAATAAGTTTCTTACTTCATTAAATTCTTCCGACCTCACCAAGATCACCCTTGAAGAAAATGGAAACGCCTCGATCATGATGAAAGCCGATAGTGTATGGCGAACCGATGCCGGCATCGAACTGGATTCTGCTGCAGTGGACAGCTATCTGAGCACGGTAAGGTCCGTCAGTGGGAGTACTTTTGTTAATGATCAGAATGATGTCGGACAACGCTTAAAAACATTGAAAATTGAGGGAAATAATATGTCACAGCCGGTAGATATTCATTGTTATACCTCTCAGGATACCAGTCATCATTTTGTCATTCATGCGTCCACAAACAGTGAAGGCTATTTCTTCAGTGACAGTTCAGGGATTTACAATCGACTGTTTGAAAAATTTCCTGGCCAGTAACTTTTTCACCCGTCCCTAAAGCCATTCAAAAGCGGATTATGACCAACAAAGAAATTGCCCGAGCCTTCCGATTACTGGGTAAGTTGATGGAAATGCAGGGTGAAAATCCATTTAAGATCAGATCATATGAATCCGCTGCGGGGCTTTTATCCAAACTGGGCACTCCTCTGGCGGAAATGCCGGAAGAAGAGATCAGGAGTCTCAAAGGTGTAGGAAGCGCCATCAGCGGGAAGATCCAGGAATTGCTCACCAATGGCAAAATGAAAACCCTGGAGAGGTATAAAGAACAGGTGCCGGAGGGAATTCAGGAAATGCTGCAAATAAAGGGTCTGGGCGCTAAGAAAGTGAAAACAGCCTGGGACGAACTGGGGGTAGAGAATGCTACCGAGCTGCTATACGCCTGTAATGAGAATCGATTGATTGAATTGAAAGGTTTCGGTGAGAAAACGCAGGAAGAAATCAAAAAGCAATTGAATTTTTTCCTGAATAACCGATCGAATGTTCTATATGCCAATATTGAGGATAGGGCCATCGATTTGCTTAATAAATTACGGGCCTCCAATTCCGCTTTGCGATGGGAAATGACCGGGGCGTTGCGTCGAAAGGACCCGGTGCTGGAAAGACTTGAATACCTCATGGAATTTTGCCAGGGCTGGCCGGAAATTCAATTTGAAGGTCTGGAGGTGCAAGGCACTACTGAAGATTGCTGGAAGGGTTTTCTGGGAGAGCGGACCGAAGTTCTCATTCATAAGGCTGAAGAAAATGCCTTCGAAAACAGCTGGTTGAGAACTACGGGTCCTGAACGGATCATTAATCTGGTAGCCGATGTCAGATTTGATAATGAGGAAGCTGCATTTGCACATTTGAAATTACCGTTTATTCCACCTGAGTGTAGAAATGATTTGATCGGAGAGACTACATTTCCTTCCGATATCATCAGTGAAAGGGATATAAAAGGGGTGATTCATACGCATAGTACCTTTAGTGATGGCATTAACACAGTAGAGGAGATGATGTTGTTCAGCCGGGAGCGGGGCTACGAATATCTGGCAGTGACCGACCATTCTCAGATTGCTGTCTATGCAGATGGAATGGATGAGGCGAAGGTACTGGCTCAATGGAAGGAAATCGACGAGCTCAATGGGGTAAATCCGGATTTCCGTATCATCAAAGGCATCGAGTGCGATATCCTGAATGATGGGAGTCTTGATTACGATGATCTTCTGCGATCACAATTTGAGTTGGTGATTGCCTCAATCCATACCAATATAAAAATGGATAAGGAGAAAGCTACGGATCGATTGGTCCGGGCCATCGAGCATCCCCATACCAATATGATTGGTCATCCCACCGGCCGACTACTTCTTGGTCGGGACGGTTATCCCATTGATATTGAGAAGGTTTTAGATGCGTGTGCCGCCAATCAGGTAGCGATAGAAATCAATGCAAGCCCCTATCGATTGGATTTGGATTGGAGATATATCCATCGCGCGGTGGAGAAGGGAATTATGCTATCAATCAATCCGGATGCGCATGCCAGAGAAGCAATAGATCAGATCAGGTTTGGCGCGATCATTGCAAGGAAAGGTTGGTTACCATTGAGTAATTGTCTAAACGCCCAACCAGTTGCAGAATTCCTCCGGTTCTGTGAAAAAGCTGAATGAAAAAGCAACTTTTGGTACAATTGTCTTGTTGCAGATACAATAATTAACTGAAAGTGTTCTTTATAACTTTGCGAATTTCTTCTATTTTTGTACAAATTAAAGTTAGATAAAATATGAAACGTATGAGATTGCCGATATCAATGCTCATTTTTGCTTTGGTCAGTATTTTGATGGTAAGCTGCCAGGGTGATAAAGATGGTGCGAAGGATGCTGCCAGAGAAGAACTGGAAAATACAGGTGCCGATGCTGTAGCGACTTCTGCCAATACTGTTCAGACACCAGCCGCTGACGCAGTGCCGGTGGGCCCAACGACTACTGTAACATTTGCCGAAACAAAGCATGATTTTGGCATGATTGAGCAGGGTGAGAAAGTATCTCACACTTTTACTTTTACCAATACCGGTAATGAGCCATTGGTTCTCAGTAATGTAAAGCCTAGCTGTGGATGTACCACTCCAAGCTGGACCAAAGAACCCGTAGCTCCCGGTGATGAAGGAAAAATCGAAGTACAATTTGACTCGAAAGGAAAATCTGGGAAGCAGACTAAGACGGTAACAATCACAGCGAATACCGATCCAGCCACCACCATTCTGACCTTTACTGGTGAGATTCAGGTGCCGGATGCTTCCAGCTAGTAAAAATATAAACACAGTCACAAAAGGTCCTCCTTCTCAAGAAAGGGGACCTTTTTTTATACCGGGGATTTCCTCTTGTCAGTCGATTTATAAGCAGCACTTCCGGGTTCCTTTTATTTGGCATATTAATTTGGATATAGTGGAGCCCGGATTACCTGGTCAAACACCGAGATCTTATCTTCGCAGACTGAATGAGATCAATTATGCCAGAAGAGAGATTTAGATGAAGAATTACCTATCGCTTGTCAAATTTGCTCATACGATTTTTGCTTTGCCGTTTGCACTGCTGGGGCTGTTCCTGGGTTTCTTTGCGTCAGGTGATTTCCGCATGGATTGGCTCCTCCTCTTGAAGGTCCTGGCTTGCATGGTTTTTGCCCGCAGTGCGGCAATGGCCTTCAACCGATATGTGGATCGTCATATTGATGGCACCAATCCCAGGACTGCCAGGAGAGAAATTCCCAGGGGTGTGATTCATCCCCGGCAGGCATTGCTTTTCGTGATTATTAATTCCTTGCTTTTTGTGATCACCACCTTCTGGATCAACCGGCTTTGTTTTTACCTTTCCCCAGTGGCCTTGCTGATCATACTGGGATATAGTTATACAAAAAGATTTACTTTCCTTTGTCACCTGGTATTGGGTTTAGGGCTATCCCTAGCACCCATTGGAGCCTATCTGGCAGTCACCGGGCAGTTTGCACTTTTGCCGGTACTTTATAGCATAAGTGTTCTTTGCTGGGTATCGGGATTCGATATCATTTATGCACTGCAGGACGAAAATTTTGATAAAGAAAAAGCGCTTTTTTCGATTCCTTCAAGATTTGGAGCCCGGAAGTCACTGCTTATTTCAAATGTCCTACATATTTTATGTGCACTATTAATTATTGTAGCGGCAATCATCAGTAAACGACAGATCGATAATCTCTATTTTCTGCATTGGGCCGGAGCAGTTATTTTTATTGCGCTCTTAGCGTATCAACATACTCTTGTAGCCCCGGGAAAACTGGAAAAAGTAAATCTGGCATTTTTTACAACGAACGGGATTGCCAGTATTCTATTCAGTCTTTTTTTTATTTCTGATCTATTTATCTGACAAGGATTTTATCTTTAAAAAAAGATAACATTTTCTGCAAGGCCTTATTCCGGTGACTGATTTTATTCTTTTCAATTGTGGGCATCTGACCGAAGGATAGTTTATATCCATCCGGGATAAAAATGGGATCGTAACCAAATCCACCCTTACCTCTTCTCTCCCGGGAAATTGTGCCGTTGCATATACCTTCAAATAAATAGGTTTCCCCTGAGTATATAAGAGCAATCACGGTTTTAAATCGGGCTGTACGATCTTCTGTACCGCTCATTTGATCTAAAACCATATCGATGTTATCGTCATCACTTCGTTGTTCTCCCGCGTACCGCGCTGAATGAACACCGGGTTTTCCTTCGAGAAATGCGATTTCCAATCCGGTATCTTCTGCGAAGCAGTTTACCTTAAAGCGCTCATGAATGTAGGTGGCCTTCTGAATGGCGTTGCCGGAAATTGTGTCAGTAGTTTCGGGAATTTCCTCCTTGAAATTCAAAACATCCAGGCCTTTAATCACTATTTCCATGTCCGGATATGTCCGGATAAATATTTCGTTGATTTCAGTGATTTTATTTTTATTGCCGGTAGCAAAGATCAGAGTGTTCAATGGAATCGGATTTTATCAAAGTCAGGTTATCCCTTGACTTTTTGCAGTGAATCCCAAAGGTCTCTTTTTTTATTGGAATCGGATTGGATGGATCGCAATTCATCACATAGCAGAAATGTATTTCCTTTTAATTTGAATAGATGGTAGGGTAGAAAGCGGGTGGACATTCCCAGGTTTCCGGGAGACAAACCAAAAATGATAATGGTCTTCGGGGTAGTTACAGTTTCGAGCAAACTCGAAAGAGAACTATCCTCATCCGGACTTAAGGAAAATAGACAGAGGTTTTTGTTTGGATCTAAATCAATTGCCTGAAGGATCTTTTCCAGAAAAGTCTGCAGAGCGGATTCATTCGCTTCAGAATCTGATTGTAAAATCCAGAATTTATTATTCGTCGACCCATCCAGTTTTTTGATGGAACCTTGGGGGAGATCGTAGATGGGGATCTTGGACAGCAGGCTCATAGACTTAGATTTAATGTGTGCCCGGAGGGCTTTTTACGGTAATGCTTCGGTACAAAGATCTCTAATATATCAAAAGGCTGTAAGCAAGGCATCACAAATGATTTTTAAAAACGTTTAATTAGAGTGTGGCATGATTTGAGAAGAGCAAATTAACTACATTTACGTGATTATAAATAATCAAGAAGGATGGATATCAGGATAGACAAAGTAAAATCATCTAAACTACCCCAAACCGATTTAACTAAAATTCCGTTTGGAAGGGTCTTTACCGATCACATGTTTATCATGGAATATAAAGATGGTGAATGGCAGGATGCAAGGATCGAGGGTTTAAAGACCTTGCCCATGCATCCGGCTAATCTAACCCTACATTACGGACAGTCCATCTTTGAAGGCATGAAGGCATCAAAGAATGAGGAAGGAATCCCTCTTCTTTTCCGGGCTGATATGCATGCTCAACGCATGAATGCCTCGGCAAAGCGGATGTGTATGCCTACCATCGATCCGGATCTTTTTGTGGAGGCAGTCAGGCAACTTGTGTATCTCGAAAAAGATTGGATCCCGAGTGATGAAGGTAGTGCTCTGTATGTGAGACCCTTTATGTTCGCAACTGACGAATTCCTGGGTGTTGCACCGTCTGAGAGTTATAAATTCATTATTCTGACTCTTCCCGTAGCACCTTATTATAGTAACCCCGTTAGGTTACTGGCCAGTACCGAATATATAAGAGCAGCCAAAGGTGGAGTAGGAGAGGCGAAGACAGCCGGTAACTACGCTGCATCACTGCTTGCCTCAAAAGAAGCAAGAAATAGGGGTTTCGATCAGGTTCTATGGTTGGACGGCAAAGAGTTTAAATTTGTGCAGGAAGTGGGAACAATGAATATTTTCTTTGTGATTGGAGATAGTGTCATCACTCCACCGACGGATGGCGCTATATTGAAAGGGATAACGAGAGATAGCTTCCTGAAAATTCTGACCGACAAGGGCTACAATGTGGAAATTCGACCAATTTCTATGGATGAGGTCCTGGATTCATACCGCCGGGGAACTTTGAAGGAGGTATTTGGTTCTGGTACCGCTGCGGTTGCCGTAGACGTAAAGGAAATAGGCTATCGCGATGAACTTATTAAGCTGAGCCCAGCTAAGGATAGTCTGGCTCAGGTGCTGAAGAATGAGATTAATGGCCTGAGATCAGGCAAAATTGAAGACCGCTATGGCTGGGTAGAGCCCGTTTACGAAGTAGAAAAAGTATAGGATGCGGTGATTTAACCCTCTTTTTCAGCCATTTGAAAGGCATAGAAAACCACGGCAATTTGAGCCGTGGTTTTTTTTTGCACTTTTTTTCAATGGAATTATATATTGAAAAACTACATATAAAGAAATCGATAATATCTGAGCTCACATAGATTTTATCATCATATTACGTTTTTTCGTAATGTTTATATCCTTGAAAATAAGATTTGAGTATATGTGATCTGCTTCTTATGTAAGATCTGGACTCAAATAGTCCTTGAAGATGTGTCCGGGACACATTAAGATTAATCCTTATACATAAGTAATTTTCCTCATCTGTTCGCCTACCCAAAATTTCGGGCTTTGGTATTGTTCTTGATAATAATATGTCGGGCTAAAAAAATTCTAAGGCCCATGTTTGACTTATGCAGAAACCGAAAATTTTATTTAACTAAAACTATTACTCATGAAAAAGACGAGTTTTACTTCTTCGGATTATTCGTGTTGGTTCCCCTCTGGAACTACGCGGCTTAATTCGCCCTTCAAGTACCTGCAGGTGCTTCTCCTGCTGCTTGTAGGAGCGATAAGCACGTACGGACAGGTAGGGCCGAACTGTACGCACATCAATGCTTCGATCGGAGCAGATGACACGGCGCGGATATTGGTAGGAGAGTTGGTGACGAATGCTCCTCAGATACAGGCGCAAG
>JAGQWZ010000167.1 GCA_020436835.1 Saprospiraceae bacterium
CTTTTTTAATGACTACCATGGCAACGGTGTAGATTACAGCTGGCACCATTCCAACCAAAATTGTATAATAGTCACCTAGATATGCTCTCAGCATATTCCAACTCAGAAGTGGAAGAACCAGGTAGAAAAATATATCCAGAGCAATTCTTTTTTTCATAATATTTTAAATGAAATCAGTAAGCCTCCATACACTGGGAAAGGCAATGCTAAAAATTCTATTTTCTTCAAACCAGGCTATTGCAGAGATCTGAGGTAACAACTGGTAGGAGATATTAAAAAGAGCACCTTTCCGTGCTATTTTTCTAATTTTCAGGTATTCGTGTGGCAACCCAAAACCAGTCCTAAGGGCTTTGCCGGCAGATTCCTTTGCGGACCACAACAGATAAAGACGATGCATCGCGGGAGCGTCTACCAAAATGGATTCATCGCACTCAACAAACTTTTGCAAGACTCGCATTTTATCGGGATCCATGTCTTCTACATCAATCGCCACTGGATGTGTGGTCTGCGGAGCGTAGAGCGCAGCTGCCACCGACTGGGTGTGTGCAATTGAAATTCCTTTGGTAGCAAGTCCATCACAATAGATCAGGGGGAAGCCCCAGACTCCATTGATAATTGGAATTTCCGACATCCGGTAAAAACTGTTACGGCTGATAATTATTTGCTTGGCAATAAATCTGCCGGCGAGAAATTCAGCCCGACGTTGATTAATCTTCATTCGGGCATATAGCTCACATTCTGCCGGTGCCAATATGCGGTCCCGGTCCAGGCTTTGTTGCGAACTGAATTCAAAAGTTCCAAAGGTAAGTCGCTGAATACCTGATTGGTCCTCAAAATTTAAGTGCCGGATTATTTTTCGCTCCTGGTTAACCTCGACCATCACTAAAGGCTGGTGATCCATGATTTGATCGTTTTCACTACTTCCGCGACATTTTGAGCTGTCATCATGGTAATATGATTTCCCGAAACCTGTTTGATCGTTAAGTTGGTACAATAATCCCTCCAGCCCAGATCATCCATGTAGTATTCAGGTTGAGGATTCTGCGCCTTTAAATTCAGCTTATCAGCGGCTTTCAATAGTAATACCGGACCGTCGTACACCGAAGGTTGAAAATCGTTAATGATGCCATTGTGGGTCACCAGTGTATCCATAAAGGATGAAAATTCCCGATAGGTGACTTCATCCGGTACCAACTGAATCCGTTTAAACTCCTGGTATAACGAATCCAAATCCACTTGTCCAACATTATCGTATCGGACGACAACTTCCTGCGAAGTGAATATTTTTATTTTTTCAACATAGTTCAACAGTCGCTCCTGAGAAGAAAGAAGTGTCTTCCCACGACCTGGAATCGGTTGATCGATCAGCACCACCGGTGATATGCCAGTATCTTTTGCCTGTTCAATGGCTACCTGATGGGCGATAAGAGCACCCATAGACCATCCCGCCAAAAAATCTGTTTTTATACCGCTATCCCTAATAAGATCTCGATACTCACAGGCCAGCTTAGCAATGGAAAGGTTTTTTCTTTTATGGTGCTCGAAAGCGGTTATAGCGTGTGCGTCAAAGTCCGGAGACATTGCTGAAGCTACCGGATAGTAACTCATTACATTTCCTCCGGCAGGATGTATCCAGACAAAATTCTTTGCACGTGCATTTTCAAACAAAGAAATCAGGGTTTTTCCAGAATCTTTAATACCTGATTTCTTGACTCTACCTGCCAGAGACCGGACAGTCCCTGATTGAAAAAGTTCAGCCACTTCCAGACTCACATTGAAAAGTTTATTTATGCGCGAAATTAATTTGATGCCAAGAAGGGAATGTCCGCCTATTTCAAAAAAATTGTCATCAATATTAATTTCAGAATGATTTAAGGTAGATCTAAAAACCTCCAAGACCTTTAATTCGATCTGATCGCGTGGCACCACACTTGTAACAGTTCGCGACGATGTCTCTGCTTTTTCCTTTAATTTATTAAAATCTACTTTGCCATTTGCAGTGACCGGTATCTCATCCACAACTAAAATATTAGGTAAGAATACAGGATTAAAAAAAGTTAGAAGCCAATTTCTAAGAGCCCCTTGATCCAACTCAGCCTTGATTTTAATGGCTGCCCATAATTTCTGGAGATGACCGGATACTCCGTGGAAGACAGCAGCCGACAAAACACCAGGAAAACTTTCAATTACACTCTCGATTTCAGATAGCTCAATACGATGTCCGCTAATTTTAACCTGACGATCCATCCGGTCCATAAACACTACTTCCCCGTCCTTACTAATAAACCCCAAATCTCCCGTGCGATATAAGATCTCACCAGAGTTTGTTCTTTTAAATTTTTCCCGGGTTAAATCATCATTTTTCAAATAACCTTCAGCAACACCAATTCCTCCAATACAGATCTCGCCCACCGCACCCAGTGGTTTCGGCATCAGGCTATTACTTCTGATGCTGACTGAGATATTGTCCAGTGGTTTGCCTATGGTTGAAGATTGGTAATTAGTTCCAGCCGGAAACTCCCTAGTGAGTACGCCAATTGTAGTTTCAGTTGGACCGTAATGATTGATGATTCTAAGATCAGGGCGCAATTTGCGTATCGCTTCAATCAAATCGGAACCCGGTTTTTCCCCTCCACAAATCAATATTTTACGCGGCAGGATCTCATTCCACTTATCCCGGAGAGCGCGTAGATGCGAAGGCACGATCTTAAGCCCGTGCGCGGGATGTTTCATAAAATACCTGGATAAAACTGACGGATCGCGAACCGCCTCTTCTGAAGGCAAGAGCAGGGTGCCACCAAATCCAAGCGAAATGAAAATGGATGTATTTCCCAAATCCGCATTTAATGCAGAAACATGGGCATAAGACTTGATACTGGTATCACCAACTCTCCGGTACATGGCCAGCGTATAATTAAGAAGAGACTTATGAGATATACAGACTCCCTTGGGTACACCCGTTGATCCGGATGTGTAAATAATATAAGCGGAATCTACTCCAGCGATACTATTCCGGATGGAGCCCGATGGTCTAATATTGACTGAATCGGGCTTGAAAACATGCACTGAAAGACCTGATTCGATATTACTGTCGCAATAAATAGCCTGTGCATCCGAATGATCTACAATTGCTTTAAGTCGCTTTTCCGGTAGATTAGGATCAACCGGTAAATAAGTTGCTCCGGCTTTAAAACAACCAATAATTGCACGAATATATTCATAACCCCTCGACAATCTAAGCATCACGGTGTCACCTGGCTCTATCCCATTTTCTCTCAAATAAAAAGCAAACTGATCAGAATCAACATCCAATTCTCCGTAAGTCTTTTGCCGTGTAGCATCGATGACGGCCTTCCGGTCAGGGTCCGTATAAACTGTATTTAGGAAGAGATCCAGCCAGGATCCTTCGGGAAGTTCGGTCGTTGTACCATCCAGATGTGACAATTGAGCTTTGGGTAACTTTAGTTGCTGAATTTTCTGCTGTGGATTCAACAATAAATTCTCAATGACGGTAATATATAAGTCAAGAAAATCGGAAATCCATCTTTTGTCAAATACTTTTGTTTTGTAGGTCAGGGACAACAATGTTTCCTCACCGGAATTCTCAACCCAAAGATTCAAATCAAATTTGGAAGTCCGGTAATCTATCGGCAAGAGGACATGATCTTTATTTCTTTGTGGGAATACCTGGTAAGCAAAATGAACATTAAAGAGCGCATTTGAATCTAACTCTCTTGCGGGATTAACGGCAGCCACAATTTCTGAAAAAGGTACATTTTGATGTGCGAGATAAAGATTGAGATCTACGGCCGTCCTTTTAATGAATGCATTAAAGTCTAACTCTTCAACAACAGAAATCTTAAGTGGGAGTGAATTAATAAATAAACCGTATGTTTCATTAAAAGACCTTTGACTTCGGTTTGCCACCGGAGTTCCTATGACCATTTCATTCCTGTCTGTATACAGGTAAAGTAGAATAGAATAACAGGCGACAAAGAACTGGAAATGAGTAATGTTCCATTTTTTACAGTACTGATCAACCCGGTTTGTAAGCGTTGCCGGTATAATGACCCTTTCCAAACCGCCTTCGTTATCTCCATTGGCTGACAACTGATTTCCAAAACGAAGCAAATCTGGCAGGTCCTTTAATTGTTCCCTCCAGAAATTTAGTTGTCTTCGGTAATCAGGGCTCAACAACCAAGATTGCTCCCATTTTACGTAGTCTCGAAACTGCGATTTGGACAGCGATTGGTTGCCGGACAACACACTATTCCCGGTAAGATCACGCGATAAGAGCGCATTTGTCCATCCATCAGATATTAAATGATGTAAATTGAAAAGGCATAAATATTCATCAAAATCTATCCTTACGATTCGAAGGTTAAACAAAGGTAACCTGGAAATATCGAATTGAATATCTCCATGGTTTCGGGCTTCCCTATTTATAAACTCATCCACCTGAGTGCTGATCATCTGACCGCGCTCATCAGCATAGTCAATTTCGACGTCCCATTTTAAATGGACTTTCTGAAAGGGCAATCCATTTTTTTCATGAAATGTTGTTCTTAAAATCTCATTTTGATCGACAACTTTCTGTAACGTCCCGGTAAGACCCGGTAGATTAAATTCTCTGCTTTTTATTTTAACCGCCAGGGGTATATTATAAGCCACAGAATTAGGATAAAGGCGACATAAGAACCAAATCCTTTCCTGAGATTTAGATAACGAGTATTCAGAGATATTCTCTCTCTGTTCGATATCTTCCCGGTCCATACCAACCTTCTCCGTCGTCGCAGCGAGCATTAATTTGCGAATCTGGTCCGGACTCAGATTTTTAATCTTTTCTTTAATTGTTGCTTGCATACACCGTTTTATTTGGATCGTAAGAGACAACGATTTTACCTATATGTGTGCCTCGCGACATCGTAGTAACCGCCTTTTTCAGATCGCGGATATTAAATACCTGATGATGTATGGGTTGGAATTCATATTCGTCAAAAAGAGAAACCACACATTTTAGTCTTTCCCGAATTAATGCGGGCTTTTTAAACAGAAGGGAGACATCCAAAAATTGGAAAGAGAGTCCATGGGAAAAAAACTGCATAGGCAAGGGAGTATTGCCCGCAATATCTTTCTTGTCAATGTGAATAAATCTTCCGAATGGTGCCATCAGACACATGCTCTGTAACATCAACCCACCGGATAAAGTATTCAATACCACTTCCATCTCCTGACCCTGTGACAGTATTCCTTCCACAAATTCATTTGATCGGGAGTCGAATATCTGTTGAATACCAATTGAGCGTAAGTACTCCCTCTTCTCCGGTGTACCAGCCGTGGCAAAAATTGTGGCATCACTCCACTGGGCAAGCTGAACGGCAGATAAGCCAACGCCACCGGATGCCATATGGATGAGAACCCGCTCTCCCTTTTGAATTTTTGCCAATTCTATCAGAGCAATATAGCTTGTAAGGTACACGGTAGGAATGCACGAGGCGGCTTCGAAACTGAGGGCTTTTGGCTTTGGGCATACACAATATTTGTAGACATTAAAGGTCTTGATAAAGTGACAATTTTCCCTCACCACACCTTGCTCATTCACATGTCCGATGTTCAATACGATGACCTCGTCTCCTACCTTGACATCCTTTACGTTAGATCCAACCTTCACCACCGTTCCGGCATAGTCGGAGCCCATATTACTCGGTACTCCCGGAGAGGCCGGATACATACGGGAAGCAATCATTACGTCGCGAAAATTTAAGCTGGAAGCTTTGGCTTCGACTTGCACAAAATCAGGCCCCGGATCTCCAACTTCAGTTTGGACGACCTTATAGTCAAAGGGCGTCTCTGATTGAAACTGATATTCGAAATTACCCTCAAAATCAATCTCAGGTTTCTTGATCCGGTTTTGATTCCCCGATTTTAAGCGGGCGATCAACGCTGCCTTTTTTTCAGGGGTAAGATTTGCGATTACATTGGATAGGTCACTCATTTTTTAAACAGTTTCTTCGTTCAAAATACTTTCGATGTCGATCTCTTCC
>JAGQWZ010000168.1 GCA_020436835.1 Saprospiraceae bacterium
ATCTTATTAGAAACTTTTTTCCTAATTAAATAGAAAGAAATAGATGAAAACTGAAGTTCTACATTTCGTCAAATTAGACCGGGCGATGTTACCGCTGCTCGTCACTTCGCTTTTTACTTTTCAATTATTAACGGCGCAGGAGCATGCGGCTTTCAGAGGATTTCTGTGGCGTCAAAGCACGGAAAGCGTCATCCTACTGCAAGCCGACTCCGCCGCAACACAAGATCTGATCGGTAATGACTTTGCGATTGATATTAATAATGGAAAGTCAGTTATTGCGATCATAGTTCAGGAAAGTCCGGTCAACTATTTCAATGCCAAAGAGATCGGTAGTTCAAAAGAGATCCATGTATGGGTTGCGATTCAGGGTCAAAGAGATGGAGAAATGACACCGGTGGTCGGGGCACAACATACCCTCGAAACCATGAGTTGGTTCAATGTTTTAGGTGCGACTACCAGTAGTAATATCATTGAGGCTTTTGGCAAAGCCGGACTTTCCTACGATCGTATGGAAAGCCTTGATTTAAATATCCAGGAAAACCTGGTCAATGGCAGAATAGTCCTCAACCAGAACACCACCCTGGCCTGGAAATCCGGCGTTAAACCCTGGTCCGTTAATCTCCTTGGGGTTAACCATGATATCTACAATCGGTTACCAAATGGAGATATCTTCTGTAATCAAGTCCAGGCGTTGGTGGGAATAAAGTCCTGGCGTGCGCCGGGACAGCTGGAAATTAGCGGAGATCTGGGCTTAAATAATATTCTGGCAGATGGCAAAATACCTGCATTGGTCAATGCCTATGATCCCATCTGGATACGGGTAAATCTAAATGTAGACCTTGCCGAAGTGGTAAAAAGAAAGTGACAGATCATTACCGGTCCAGGCTATGAGGGGAATAAGTCCTCCACCAGCCAATTTCCTGATTATCAAAAAAATTTCGAATACCACTTGCGCAAGTAAATACTTGCGCATATATTTGCAAGCAATTACTTGCTTATAAACCAAAAGGATGAGAAGAGACGTATTTCAGGCTATTGCGGACCCCACTCGCAGAGACATTTTACTGTCACTGACCAAGGAGTCTCTAAATATCAATGCACTTGCCGAACAGTTCGACATGACCCGGCAAGCTGTTTCATTACATGTTAAATATCTGCAAGAATGTGGCACAATCACCATAACCAAAGAAGGCAGGGAACGTTATTGCAAACTGGAGACTCAACAATTGGTCCAGGTAGCAGAGTGGCTTGAACCATTCAGAACCCTGTGGGAAGGTCGACTCGATCGATTAGATAATCTACTAAACAAAATCCAGAATAAAAAGAGTCTATAAGAATATGGAAGATATCAGTAAAAGATCAATAAGCCTGACCAGATTATATGAAGCTCCGGTCGAACTGATCTGGAAAGTCCTCACAACACCCGAATATATCAAAGATTGGTGGGGACCGGAAGGATTTACAAACACGATTAGAAAAATGGAGGTAAGGGAAGGCGGTGTATGGGATTTTACCATGCACGGCCCCGACGGTACTGACTTTCCGAATTTTTACCATTACCTGGAAGTTAAACCATTTGAAAAAATTGTTATGGAGCACCGGCAACATCCAAAATTCTGCATCATAGTAGAACTCTATCCAGAAGGTCAATCCACTAAAGTCGTCTGGCAAAATGTCTTCGATTCGGTGCCAACCAAGGAAGAAACTATCCGGTCATTTAAAGCTGATATTGGACTGGTACAAAACATGGAACGGCTTTCTCAATGCTTAAAACAGCATCTGGTCCGAGACAATGGAAATTAGCTACTTTGACCTGTATATAAATTAAATTCGAAAAAATATGTGTCGGGGGCCAACCAAGAAAGGAATAAACCCCGGGAGAATATAAAATGTAAACTATGAGAAAAATAATTTCATTTATGCATATATCGCTTGATGGCTTTGTGGCCGGTCCGAAAGGAGAAATGGACTGGATCAAAATTGATGAAGAGGTTTTTGATTATGTAGGAAAGCGCATAAGCAAAGGTGATTCAGCCCTATATGGACGGATTACTTATGAGATGATGGAAAACTATTGGCCGAATGCCGGAGACAAGCCCAACGCAACTAAACACGACATTGAGCATTCGAGGTGGTACAACAAGGTGAAAAAATTTGTCCTATCCAACACAATGAAAAATGAAGGATCGAATAATACGGTAATTATTAGCAATATTCCTGAAGGTATAAATGAAATCAGGAACCAGGAAGGTGATGAAATCCTGCTCTTTGGAAGTCCTACTACGGCGCATTCACTGATGAAACTCAAACTAATTGATGGCTATTGGTTATTTGTTAATCCTGTTATCCTCGGGCGGGGTATTCCACTATTTACGGATGTTAAAGAAAAAATAGATCTGAAATTGCTGACCACTACCCGGCAATTTACTTGTGGGGTAACTGAACTGAATTACCTGACCGCCAATCACCAATAGGGTCAATTTCCCGAAGGGCCAGGCTGAGCTAATGATAATTATCAGCTGGCCCTATGCCTCTTGACCCAGGCAGAAGGAGTTACTCCCTCTGACTTTTTGAAAAAATCATTGAAGACGGATTTAGAGTTGAAACCACATTCGTAAGCAATACCCAAAAGAGAATAGTGATGAAAGGCAGGTTGCAGCGCTTTCTTCTTAAATGCTTCCACCCTAAAGCCATTGATGTACTCGTTAAAATTTTTCCCAAGTACCTCATTAATTAGCCATGACAACTTGTTCGCATGCAGATTGATCTCTTTGGCAAGGGTTCTTAGGGTCAGATTTTCCAGGATGTAGAAATGATTATTTTGCATCAACTCTTCCAGTTTCAATTTATAATGTTCCTGATCTTCCGCTGGAATTAAAACGTTCACTTTCTCATTTTTATGTTGGTGGTCTTCATTGTCTGGTTGGTCAAATATCGACTGAATGATAAATTTATATTCGTCCAGAGACTTCAAGGGATTGTTAAATGGCTCACGTTGAAAATTTAAATATTGACCCTGCTTATTTTCAATGCAGGATTTAAGGTGAACCAATGCTTCCGTTGTTCTTTCAGCATAAATGAGCAACCACAGTTTCCAGGAAAAATAAACTTCATCTGGTCTGGGCAGTTCATCAACATTTATACTCACCCCGTTATGTATTGCATCGAATAAGTGTTTAAACAGATAGCCTTCAGCTAGTTCAGAGTGCGTCTCGATCAATTGATTTAAAGCTTGGCGGTTTCCCATCAATATGTGACAATTTGCACTGACCTGCAGGGAAAGTTGCCAGGAGGGATCTATCTGTAGTGATTTCTCGAAGCATACCAAGGCCTTTGAATACTCTTGCTGTAAATAATAGATATTACCCAGGGTGAAATGATGATTGGTTGAAAGAGGACTGACTTCCAGTGCTTTCCTAATGCATACAGTTGCATCTTCAAATTGCCCCAGAGCGATATGACACTCCGCCGCAGACTCCAGGGATTCCGAATCATTGGGATTGATCGATAGAGCCTGTTTCAAATGTCTCAACGCTTCGTAGGGTTTCCATTCCACCCATAAGGATTTTGTTGCCAGCGCAAAATGAGCTTCCGAGGTCCGATCGTTGATCTTTAATCCTTCATTAAGATAATAGTCGGCCTTTTCAAGCGCAGTCTCTTTATCCATACCACCCCAGGATGCCATCAGACCAAAACAATGCAGCAACCCAAAATAGGGTTGAAAGAATCCCGGATCCAGTTCAATACTCTTTTCATATGCCTGTATGGCAATATCAAATTCATTGAAATTCCAGCGCAATTGGTGGTAGCGTCCCTTCAGATATTGAGCATAGGCATCGACACTATTAGTTTGAGTGGTGACCAGATGGTCTTTGATTTCAAGATGACCAAAGTTTTCCCGGATTTTATCTGCTATCAATATGCTGATCTCATCCTGCAATTCGAAAATGTCTGTGAGTTTACGGTCAAAGCGCTCCGACCATACCTGAAAACCATTATCCGTCTTTATCAATTGGGTGGAAACTCTTATCCGGCTTCCTGATTTACGAATACTTCCTTCCAAAACCGTAGAAACACCCAGTTCATGTCCTATGATCCGGATATCCTTGGGTTTATTCTTATAGGCGAATGAAGAAGTCCTGGCAGTGACTTTGAGACCATCTACTTTGCTAAGTGCAATGATGATCTCTTCCGTAATGCCATCAGCAAAATATTCATTTTCGGGGTCAGAACTAATATTTTTAAAGGGGAGGACTACTATGGACTTCTGAGCAGGCAAAATGAAGGATCTCGTTCGTGGTTTTCGACTGATTATCCAAAGATATGAATTCATCCCGGTGAAAAGAAGAGTCCGGAATCTCATCCAGGATGTCCGGAATCTCAATTCAGAACGACTCGCGTTAACAAATAGCTGAGTTTTGTGATCATAATCCTTAAAGGACCAAAATGATAAAGACAGAACTCAATGTATATTTTGAAAATCCTCCGGATCACATCAAAGTTAAGACAGTGTTGCAATTCCAGGATCAGCAGGTCGGGTTTCTGACTCTGATGGATAAAAACACTGTGGTCACCCATTCAAATAATATATTAAATAACAGAACATAATAAATCCTTAATGATGGATATAACCTACAAATCAATCATACTTATAGGATCAGTTGTCCTCACTGGTCTGTCGGCAGGCTTCTTCTACGCCTGGTCGGTATCTGTAATTCCCGGCAATAAAAGAGTCATGGATCTCACGTACCTCGAAACGATGCAATCTATAAACAGAGCTATTTTGAATCCTGCCTTCTTTCTGATCTTTTTCGGGAGTCTTGTTCTACTGATTATCGCATGTATCAATGAGTATCATGTGAATAAGTGGGCTTTCACGTTACTACTGGGAGCGTCCATTACGTATCTGACCGGAACTATAGGGGTGACAGGTCTCGGTAATGTCCCTCTTAATGATCAGTTGGATGTATTGAAAATAGCCGAGCTGAGCTCAGATAAAATTTCTTCCTTCCGAAGACACTATGAGGCTAACTGGAACCGACTCCATAATATAAGGACGCTCTTTGCACTGACTTCCTTTATCTTGTCTGTACTTGCCCTCCTTGTTCACTCAAAATAAATATGAAGATTTAAGATTTCTTAACATAGGCTACAAATTTGCAAATCACCATAGGTGGCACTAACAAAAAGAGGCAAAAATGGGAATAGCAGCAGGAATATTAATTATTCTGATGAGCATCGCTCACAATATTTATGGAGAAAAGAAACAAATACCTCAATTAAAAAAGATCACTGATGATCGTGTAATTATTGGCTCATTGAGAATCATGGTATTTCAGGGTGGAATCCTACTATTTGCGGTAGGAACAATTCAGCTTCTGGTCTCTGCAGGAATGATTCAACTGACCGGAATTTCGGCATATTTTCCTGTAGGAATCGTATTGATCAACTTCCTCACCAGTTTAATGATCGCAATCGTTATGCATAGAGAAGTTTTACAATTTACAATACCTCAATTTTCAATTTTCTCCATTATTATTGTTCTGCAACTTTTAGCTCTGCAAAATTAGGGATTAATGATGATGTGGTTCTTTGGATAAGGCGGTAACCACGTTTCTTTTCAGCTCGGCTACAGCAAGGGACATAGCCTTACATTCTTTCCGAGGTATGATCCTGGTGCCTTCTTTGGCAACCGGTGGGAATTACATCCCAAAAGCTGATAAAAATAACGGCCATAAATGCTGGAATTTCCACTTGTGAAAATCGCATGCATTGAATAACTTAGGTCTGGCACTTTCTCACGGGAGAAGGATTTGGTATTCTTGATCTCAATAGATATGGTATCTCGATTCACTCGATGGTGCAGGATTCAGAATATACCGACCAAATGTCCAAAATGACTTGATATTCTTGAAAATGATAGACAAGCTGCGAGAACATATAACCCAAAGACTAGGCAACGAACCTGATAACCTGGACCTTGTGATCCCCCATTTTCAGGAAATAACTGTCAAAAGAGGTACCCATCTATTACGACAGGGAGAGGTTTGTCGATTTGTATACTTTATTATCGAAGGACTTTTACAAGTTTATGTAGTTGATAAGAACGGAAAAGAATCTACCCGTGAAATCTACATTGAAGACCAATGGGTGACCGATATTTTCGGATTTCAAAATCAATTGCCCTCTTTGGAATTTATTAAATGTGTCGAACCTTGCAGGTTGCTGAGGATTGGTCACACTTCTTTTCAGAAATTATCACAGGACATTCCCCAATTTGCTGCCATCTACCGGCAAATACTGGAAGTATCTTATAATAATACTGTTTACCGGGTGAACACCCTGACTGCAATGGATGGCCTGGAAAAAATTAAATGGTTTCAGGAGCATAAGCCAAAATTGAGGACCCGCATCTCCAGCAAACTTATCGCATCGTATCTGGGTATCAGCCCGGAAACAATGACCCGCCTAAAAGCAAAACTTTAATTTCTTGACATTTGTCAAGAGCATGAAAAATCTTCTTTCTGAACTTTGCTTTATAAATCAAAAAAACAAAGAACATGAAAGAGTATCTAATGTTATTTTGGAATGAATCCGGTGATGGACAATACCAAATTGATCCCGAAAAGATGAAAAAAGGCATGGAGGAATGGCAGACCTGGATCGGAAAAATTGCCATGAGTGGAAGTCTGATTTCAACTAAACCCATCAACTATGAGGGTGTGATGGTAGAGCAGCGTCAAATCATTGATAAGCCCTGCATCACTGAAAACAAAATGGTAACCGGCTACCTGATCTGCCGGGCCGGGTCAGTGGAGGATGTCATAGAATGGGCAAAGACTTGTCCAATCTTACACAACCCAAAGGGATTTACCGAAATACGTGAAGTCTCACCATTTGAAATGTGAGCATATAAATACGATATTGAACCTTGTGGACTGTAACGTTCAAATCGAGTTATGGTAATCGGAGCCCACTAATATAAGCCAAAACATGTAGCAAGAGATTCGCGATTGACCGGCTAAAACGGCTACTGAAAGTATAGGTAAACCGGACGGTTTGGATGTAAATTCAAGCCGTTTTGTGTTTAAATTTAGGTATCTTGAACAGTCTTGAAGCAGGTAAGTTCTAGTCTTTCTGTCTCTCCTTCAGGAACACTTACTGCAAGGATTAATCAAGAATGTACAAAGGGTCAAACACTTAAAGATGTATGTCCGGGTCTAGCAACACTATATGAAAGAAAAAATATCTTATTTGGAATTTGAGCGATCAGATTTTGTGCCCTTGCTTAAGATGGCGAAAAAACTGTGGGCAGACTTTAAGGAAGACGAACTTCAACACCTCCTGGAAAAATCCACAGAATCTCAAAAATACAGAATAATTATAGCTAAAAACCCTTTAGAAGAAAGTGTAGGATTTTCAATTTTTTCGATCAGGACAGACTATGTGGAAGGGGCGGATAAATCCCCTACCGGATACCTGGAGGGTATCTTTGTGGAACCGGAATTCAGAAAATTGGGAATTGCCAACAAATTTATTCAATTAGGCGAAAAGTGGTGCAAAGAAAAAGGTTGCTCTCAAATTGGCTCAGACACCTGGCTAACGGATAAAGAATCAAGGGCTTTTCACCTAAAAGTGGGATTCTGGGAGGAGGAAGAAGTCGTACATTTTCTAAAGAATATAAAATAAACGCATCGGTTAATAATTTAATAAATAAGGAAATCTATGGCCGCTGTGATCCGAAGAAAAAGAAAATTTGCTAAATGATCACCGATGAATAAATTACTAATTGCAATCCTTCTCGCAATAATAGTCTTAAGCTGTTCCGATGGAGATCAACTAAAAAACAAAAGCGGACAGACAGTAAGACAATGGTGGAAAGAGGGTACCCTCTACCAAATCTATCCTCAAAGCTTCAAGGATACGGATGGTGATGGATTTGGTGATTTCAGAGGCATCATCGAGCAAGTGAATTATCTGGAGCAGCTTGGAATTACTGCTATCTGGATGAACCCATTTTTTGAATCACCCATGGTGGATAATGGCTATGATGTGGCTGATTACCGGGCCATCAATCCACGGTATGGAACCATGAAAGACTTTGAGGAAATGGTCCGGGTTCTGAATGATGGAGGTATAAAGTTCATTTTAGATGTAGTGGTAAACCACAGTAGCAACCAACATGAGTGGTTTATCGAAGCGAGTAGGTCAAGAGACCATAAATACCACAAATACTATCACTGGTGGTACGCCGAAAACGGGGAACCACCACACAGACATAGTTTGTTTGATCCGGAGGGAGGTTGGGACTATGTCGAAGCGGTAAATGCATGGTACCTTCACACCTTTGCAGAAGAACAACCTGACCTGAATTGGGAGAACCCTGAACTGCGAAGGGAAGTATACGAAATCATGAAATTTTGGGCAGAAAAGGGAGTCGGTGGCTTCCGGATGGATGCCTTTCAATTTGCCAGCAAAGACACAACCTATCCTGAATTTCCCGAGGGCCACGAAAAAAACTTTATCCAATGGTACGGGATGCGACCACAGCTGCATGATTATCTTAGAGAAATGTACACCGAGGTAATAGAACCATATCATGTCTTTGCGGTTGCGGAAGGAGCGGGTAGCACCTTTCAGGACGCCCATGATCTCGTCGACGCGGACAGAAAGGAACTTCAAACAGCTTATCATTTTGAGTATGTAGACATGTCCAGAACTCCTGAAGGCTATGAATTATCTGACTTTAAACAGGTTTTTACCCGCTGGGATAGTGCATTTGCCGAAGATGGCTGGTTAGCCATTTTCCTTTCTAATCATGACAATGCCAGGTTAGTGGATCGATTTGGTAACACCAGTCCGGAATTCAGAACCTTATCCGTGCAAATGCTCAATACATTTCTTCTTAGTATGCGGGGTACACCTTACACTTACTATGGCGATGAGCTGGGAATGACCAATATAGACATGCCAAGCATCGACGAATATGTGGATGTTGACGCTTTGGGAAAGTATAAAGCGGCGCTGGCCAGTGGACAAAACCTGGATAAATTCATGGAAGAACTCAATTACAGCTCGCGGGAAAATGCCAGAACTCCAATGCAATGGGATGATTCTGAAAATGCAGGATTCACTAGCGGAACACCATGGAAAAGGGTAAATCCAAACTACAAGGAGATCAATGTAGCTGCACAGGAAGCAGATCCTCAGAGTGTACTTAATCATTTTCGCAGGATGACCAGGCTGAGAAATGAAAACCTGGTGCTTGTCTACGGCACTTATGATATGATACTGGATGACCATGAAGAAATCTATGCTTATACAAGAATACTGGAAGATGACAGACTTCTCGTCCTCCTTAATTTTTCCGATGACAAAGCAATGGCGGACCTGCCAAACGAGGTAGAAATTGGAGCAACCCTGATAAACAATTACGAGTCGGATCCCTTCAAAGGGAATAATAAAGTGGTTCTGGAACCATACCAGGCCGTTATCGCGGAGCTAAGGTGAGAGAGTACCTCGACCAGAGAGCATGAAGTATACAAATGGATTTAAATAGCCAACAGTTCAGGAAAGAATTTTACCATCCAAAGACTCGATTCAAAGGCTTTGTGCCCATACCTGCCACACCAATCCTGGGCAGAGAGAAAGAAATCGCTGAATTGACTTCCTTATTCAAACACCATAAGGTTGTTTCGGTGACGGGTACAGGTGGAATTGGTAAAACAAGGATCGCCATTGAACTCTGTAACCGAATCGGCAAAGAAATTCCGGATAACATCATTTTTGTTTCGATGGCCACTCTTACCGAGGCGACAGAAGTGATGCCTGCTCTTGCGGATATATTGGGGATTGCCGAAACTGCCGATAGACCATTGGCTATCGGTGTTTCGGAAGTTCTTTCCTATCAACAATCCTTTCTGGTCATAGACAACCTTGAACATGTAATTTCTGCCGGCGGGGAGATTTCCAAACTGATTGCCAGGTGCCCCGATCTGAAAATCTTGTGTACCAGTCGCACACCTCTCAAAATAAATGCCGAGTATGAGTATTCTCTGCATCCCTTACCTCTGCCCACCGAAGCGGAGCTTGAATTTTTGATAGAATATCCGGTTATAGAGTTATTTGTCAACTGTGCAAAAAAGGTAAACAGGGCATTTAAACTTTCACCTGAAAATTCGACTACCATACTTGAAATATGTCAATACCTGGATGGTCTGCCCCTGGCAATAGAACTGGCCGCTTCACGCTTACGTGTACTTACCCCTCAACAGTTGATAAAACGTCTGAAAAATAACATAGATATCTTAGCTACTAGTGCAAAGGATCGGCCTGAAAGGCATCAAACATTAAGGAAGACGATCGAATGGAGCTATAATCTACTAAGTGACTCCGAAAAGAGACTCTTCCGGCGACTAAGCATATTTTCCAAAGGATTCAGCCTGGAGGCCACAGAAGAAATCTGCTATGGAAATGAGGTAGATTCTCTCGACCCTATCAATGAAATCGAATCATTGGTAGATAAAGGACTCGTCCAAAAACTGGATAGTGATGGCCGGTTCACCCTGTTGCAAACGATTAAAGATTATGCCGCAGAAAAATGTGAGGCTCTTGAGATTGACATCATATCCCGGAAGCATGCACAGTTCTACTTTAGAGTTACCGGACTCATTTCGGAAGCGACACAAGGGAAGAATCAGAAAGAGCAAATGAATCTGGCCTTATTGGATGAACCCAATATCGTAAATGCACTCAATTATTTATTGGCTCTGGCACGAGAGAATGATGAAGATGCGCGGGAGCTGGGATTCAGGATGTGTGGAAACCTGTGGACCTTTTGGCATATCCATGGTAAACACGTTACTACTAAAGAATATGTCAATTCCTTTTTTGATGCCTCTAAAAAAGATGCCCCAACTGTGGGTAAATGTGCATCGTTATTCAGTTTACATGTTGCATGTTATACACTGGGAGAGATCGAATTAAGCAGGAATGTTGCTGAACGGTTACTTAGGGGAGCGGTGGCATTAGACAATAAATATGAGATGATCAAGGGATTTTTTGCACTGGGATTTGGAAATATGTTCTCTGATCTGAATAAGTCAATCAGCTATAATAATAGAGCGATCCAGCTCTGTGAAGAAATAAAGACCACCTACTGGCTGGGACTTTCGCTTTGGCAAAGTGGGATTTTTAATTTAATCTCCGGCAACTACGATGCAGCAGAATCAGGTTATTCGGGATCACTCGCGATATTCAAGAGATTAAATGAAAATGAAGGGATCGGGATTGCTCAGAGTGGATTATGTATGCTTGAATTTATAGCAGGTAATTATACCCGGGCATTAGAATTGTACTCTGATACATTATTGGCCTTTAAAGCCATTGGAGACCGTCCGGAAGAAGCCCGGGTGTATAGTGAAATATCGTGGACATATTTAGCGATTGGTGATACACATTCTGCACTTTCCTATGCCCTGGCCTCTATCAAGTTGCATCAGGAAATTGGTAGCAACCGCGGTATTGGCCTGTCTCTCAATTCTTTTGCTGCAATCGAAGCTGTGAAAGGACGGTCCAAAAAAGCCGTAGAAATAGCGGCCGCCGCAAAACACTTTGCAGATCAGAAAGGAGTGGCTATCGAATTGGGAGTAAACAATCACGGTGAAATTTACCTGGAGAATGCTAAGAAGAAGCTAACTCGATCAGAAATAAAAGAAGCTGAAAATAAGGGGATACGCCTTACACTACAAGATATCCTGGAGATGGTAAAGGGAACAGAGCAGATGAAACCTCATGAAGATGACTTTGTCCAAAAATTAAAAAATGCAATAGAAGAAAATCTTTCTGATTCCACATTTGATGTCAACCGGTTAAATAACGCGGTTTCAATGAGCCAGATGCAAGTCTATCGCAAGTTAAAGGCGCTGATAAACAAGACACCTTCACAGTTTATCCGAAATTATCGCTTACAAAAAGCGCAAGAACTTTTGAAGACTTCCGACAAAACGATTGCAGAAATTGCATATGAAGTGGGCTTTACCGATCCCAACTATTTTTCCAGAGCTTTTACAAAGCTTTTTTCTCAAACTCCTACAGATTACCGTGATTGGGTAAATTAGGCCATGCCTTATCATTGGCCATCATCATAAATCCTGTGGTTGTAAAATCTGTCCAGAGATCTGTTATTCATGTCCAGAATCATAATCGGGCTGCCCTATAACTTTACAGCATTAATAGGATTTCAAACTTTAAATCAATCAAAATGAAGACAAAGAATGTTTTTATGATGTTGGCAGTAATTACTTTCATTCTTCCTTGTAAGTCTCAAACTACGGAGCAAATAAAAGAAGAAAAAAACCTAATGGAATTATCACGTGCATGGGCAAAGACTGTACAAAATGGGAATACGAACCAAATCGTTAGCTACTGGTCTGAAGATGCTGTCTTAATGACTCCCGATCAAGGAAAAATTGAAGGTCGGCAAAATCTTGCTGCTATGGTTGAGAGTTCTACTCAGATTCCGGGTTTTGAAATAGGCTGGGAGCCCAAAAGCGCTCATGTCGCCAAATCCGGAGACCTGGGATATGTCATCGCACATAAATATGTGAAGGTTCCTGATCAGACCGGGAATCTCAATACTATCTATTTTATTGAAGTTGGAATCTGGGAAAAACAGGAAGATGGTAGCTGGAAAAATACGGTCGACATTTATAACCCGGACCCCTCCATAAATTCGATAAACAACTAGCACTAGGACATTTATATTTGGGGGAAAGGTACCACCTAACTAATGCTCAAAGAGCTGCCATTTGATCTATATCGGAAAGGATAGGTAATGAGGCCGGTTGCAGGAGAAGCGCTAAGAGCCGTCCCTGAAGGACTGCTTCTTAGCGCCTTCGGAAGAACCGGGATTAACTGCTAACCATTATCCGTGTAGGGCCTGGAAAGACTATATAAAGGATTTACATTTCGTTTACATCTTTTTACAAATGAACCGGCAATAGGAAGCCGCTCTTCATATTTTTGCTTGAAATAGATTTTATTAATGAGAAATCCCTTTAAAGACTTAAGTCTGGTTCTATTACTTGCTGCTTTTACTTTTTGCAGTTTACAGGAGCAATCATTGGAGCAAAATCCACCAGGCAGGGAATTAATCCCTATGCTGCCCAATACTGCTGATCCCCAAATAGCCGAATATATTCGCAATATTTTGCAGGATAAAAACGGAGACCTATGGCTGGGTACCAACGGATATGGTGTCGCACATTACGATGGAGATAGTGTCAGCTATTACTCGAATCCACAGGGATTTGCCGGCCAACAAATTACTGGAATTACAGAAGACCGGGATAAAAATATCTGGTTTTCCACCGATCAGGGGGTGGTGAAATTTGACTGGACTAACAATAGCGAGGGTAATAAACAATTCACCAA
>JAGQWZ010000169.1 GCA_020436835.1 Saprospiraceae bacterium
AGAGGACGCTGAGTTCGCAAAGTCCCATTATTTGTTATTGCTGTTGAATTAGTACTCTTCCTCTCTGCTTTTTTAAAATTCAAATTCTGCTCGCTTTTGCTTTACTAAACCCTCGGACGCTAAAGCTATGGGCGACAGCGACTAACTCCCCTAAAGAGGAGCACCTCCGCCTGTAAACTTTCCTTCCTAGCACTCAATAAAGTCCCCTTCCAGGGGATTTAGGGGTTTTGCAATTCATTTTTAAGTTGAAAATAGTCCTAGTAGTTATGTTTGAAGAAGAATCGACTTTGAAACTTCTTGACTTCACATATTTATTTCTGCCCGGATTTTCTCAATAGCACCCTCGAGATTAGTATTGATTTCTTCATCTGGAAATCTGATGACTTTTATACCCCACGAAATAATATCCCTTTCTCTTTCGACGTCAAGAAGTTTTTGGTGATTTCTATTGTGATAATTTCCATCAAGTTCAATAGCAAGCTTCGCACTATGACAGTAAAAATCAAAAATATATTTACCTAAAGGATGTTGTCTTCTAAATCTCACACCTAATTTTTTACCCTTCAATTCATCCCATAAAATAGCCTCTGATCTGGTTGGATTTCTCCGTAGTTGTCTGGCTCGTTCTATTAATATACTTCTGTGGAGCAAGCTGGTAAATCTTTGGCTCTCAAGTTAATTAAGCACTCAATAAAGTCCCCTTCCAGGGGATTTAGGGGTCTTCCTCTCTGCTTTTTTAAAATTCAAATTCTGCTCGCTTTTACTAAACCCTCGGCCCGACGCTAAAGCTATGGGCGACAGCGTCTACTCCCCTAAATGGGGAGCACCTCCGCCCTCAAGCTTGCCTTCCTTGGCACTCAATAAAGTCCCCTTCCAGGGGATTTAGGGGTTTTCCTCCCTGCTTTTTTAAAATTCAAATTCTGCTCGCTTTAGCTGTACTAACCGTCTTTGAGAACCTTCACATTCAATATCTTGATACCATTCAACGGTTCCACAATTCAACGATTCAACATTTAAATAATCATCCCTGCGGCTACGGTATTGTTGGTGCCTTCATCGATCAGGACGATGCTTCCGGTAATGCGATTATTTTTATAGGGATCGAAGAAGAGCGGTTTGGTCGTTCGCAGTACTACCCGGCCCATATCGTTCATATTGAGCTCCTTATCTTCCAGATTGCGGTGCAAAGTATTGATATCCAGCTTATAGCGGACATCGGTCACGATACATCTGGCCTCCTGCGTAGTATGCCGGATGGTATATTTACCTCTCAGCTGCAATGCTTTTGAGTGATCAAACCAACAGAGCATCACATCGACATCCTGTCCTACTTCGGGTTTATTATTAACTCGCACGATCATATCACCGCGGCTGATATCCAGGTCGTCTTCCAGCCGGATCGTTACGGACATGGGCGGAAATGCTTCTTCCAACGGCCCTTCGTAGGAGTCAATACTTTGGATCCGGGAAGTAAATCCGGAAGGAAGAACCATAACATCATCACCTACTTTGAAGATCCCTCCCGATATTCTGCCGGCATAACCCCGGTAGTCATGAAAATCCTCACTATAGGGACGAATGACATACTGCACCGGAAAACGACAATCGATAAAATTGTGGTCGGAAGCAATGTGTACATTCTCAAGATAGTAGATTAGGGTGGGCCCTTCATACCAATCCATTTTTTTACTCCGATCGACCACATTATCCCCCTTCAGGGCCGATATGGGTATAAAGTGAAAATCAACAATATCCAATTTGGCCGCGAATGCTTCAAAATCTTCGTGAATGTCGTTGAAAACATCTTCGCTATAGTCAACCAGATCCATCTTGTTTACACATACCACCACGTGCGGGATCTGTAATAAAGAAGCAATAATGGCATGTCTCCTGGTCTGCTCAACCACTCCCTGGCGGGCGTCGATCAGTAATAAGGCCACATTTGCTGTTGATGCACCGGTCACCATATTCCGGGTATACTGAATGTGACCGGGAGTATCGGCAATGATGAATTTGCGTTTGGGGGTTGAAAAATACCGGTAAGCCACATCGATGGTGATTCCCTGTTCTCTCTCAGCTCGGAGTCCGTCGGTGAGCAGGGCCAGATTTACCCCTTCTTCACCCCGGCGGGCGCTGATGCGCTCGATATCTTCATATTGATCTTGAAATATGCTTTTACTATCATATAGTAATCTACCGATTAACGTTGATTTGCCATCATCAACGGATCCGGCAGTGGTAAATCTGAGTAGTTCAGTTGTTGTCGTTTTAGTCACTTTTCGATTTTTTAATCAGTTTCTATGGGGTATTCTTAAAGGTTTATTTTTATGGACGTACGATACTTTTAGAAGTATCCTTCCTTTTTGCGGTCTTCCATGGAGGTTTCGCTGCGCTTATCGTCTGCCCGGCCGCCTCTTTCGGTCATGCGGGTAGTGGCCACTTCGGCAATGATCTCTTCAACCGTACTCGCTGATGATCGCCACACACCGGTGCAGGTCATATCGCCGATGGTGCGGCAACGCACGACCTCCTCGAAAACCTCTTCCGAAGGTTTCTTTTGCATATATCCGTTGTCCGCTAACAACACTCCATCTCTTTCAAAAACAGGTCTCTTATGAGAGAAGTACAGGCTCGGCAATGGAACCTTCTCCGAAGCCAGGTACTGCCACACATCCAACTCTGTCCAGTTGGAAATAGGAAAGACGCGAAAATGCTCACCGATATTTTTCCTTCCGTTGAACAGGTTCCACAATTCCGGTCGCTGATTTTTGGGATCCCACTGGCCAAATTCATCGCGGTGCGAAAAAAATCGCTCCTTGGCCCGCGCTTTTTCTTCATCGCGGCGACCGCCTCCCAGGGCAGCGTCAAATTTTCCTTTTTCTATTTCGTCGAGCAGGGTAAAGATTTGCAGGGAATTCCGGCTGGCAGTAAGCCCTTTCTCTTCGGTGACAAACCCTTTATCAATGGCGTCCTGTACCAGGCCTACAATTAATTTTAATCCGTACTTATCTACCAGGTTGTCCCGGTACTCCAGGGTTTCAGGAAAATTATGCCCGGTATCAATATGCAAAAGGGGGAAGGGAACCTTGGCCGGATAAAACGCTTTAACCGCCAGATAGGTCATAAGAATCGAGTCTTTTCCTCCCGAAAAAAGAATCACGGGATTTTGAAACTGAGATGCGACTTCGCGCATGATGAAAATCGACTCTGATTCCAGTTCCTTTAAATGATTAATATGATAATTCATTTGGTATGGTTTTCAATCATCTCCGAAAGATGAAATCTAATAATGCTTAATTTTCTCAAGGGTAAATTCCAGGGCTGCCCGTACAGAATGTGCTAATTCCTGATTGGCTGTTTTAATCTGTAAATCCGGATTTACCGGAGCTTCATACGGGCTATCAATACCAGTAAAGCCTGTGATTTGACCGGCCCTGGCTTTTTGATATAATCCTTTTACATCCCTTTGTTCACAAATTTCCAGTGGAGTGTCCACAAAGATTTCGAAAAAATCCTGTTCTCCAATAATTTCTCTGGCCATTTGACGAATTTCCAACGTGGGTGAAATGAACGAGCAGATGGTGACGATTCCACTTTGCATGAATAATTTGGCTATTTCGGCAATACGCCGGATGTTTTCCCGCCGGTCTTCAATAGAAAAACCGAGATTACTGTTGATGCCGTGCCGGATATTATCTCCATCCAATACCTGAGCGACGTACCCCCGCGAATACAATTCCCGCTCCAGGGCCACCGCAATGGTGCTTTTGCCGGAACCGGATAAACCGGTAAACCACAATACCATGCTCTTTTGATGCAAGGCTTTTTCCCTCTCCGACCGGGAGAGCATTTTGTCATATATCGGATGAATATTCATGTATTGGTTTTTCCTCCCCACTTACCAGGAGTTACTTTCGGTAGAATATTTGTCTGATCCGGCCCCGAGGTACTAGTTGCCAAGCCCGTTCATGCAAATAATAGATAAGCACCTTCCCAATAAATTCGATCGCTCCGATCTTCAGTGAATCTCCAATATGTCCGGTGATCAAATAGGCGATGGTGATCGTAGTACTCGTGGCAATTACCCGCCAGGTAATACCCTTCAGAACACTGCGAAGATGGGATTCTCTTAACGGAGTTTCATTCATAATTGATCGGATTTACATCCTGTGACGGAGGGAGAGCACCCCCGCCGGTTGCCATTTTGGAGGTCAGGCCTTCCCTTCTACCAGATCGCGTCCGATACTGTTGTAGTAAAATCCGATATCCGCCATCGGTTCCAAATCATAAAGATTGCGGCCATCGAAAATCACCGGTGCTTTCATCATTGATTTGATTTGATCGAAATCTGGGGTACGGAATACACTCCATTCGGTAAGGATACAAAGCGCATCGGCCTGATCAAGCACCTCATATTGATCTTCTCCAAAAGTGACGTGCCCGTCAAATTCCGCCCTGGCATTTTCCATGGCTTCCGGATCGAACGCACTGACTTGTGCATTTCTCTCCAGCAGTTCGCGCATGATCGTCAGCGCCGGTGCTTCGCGGATATCATCGGTATTGGGCTTAAAAGCAATCCCCCAAATGGCGATTTTTTTACCGGTTAGATCGGAACCAAAGTACCTTTCTATTTTGCCAATAATGCGCTTTTTCTGGATGGAATTCACATTCATCACCGCATCGAGGATCTTAAAGTCATACTCCGCCTGATGGGCGGTTTTCGACAGTGCCTGCACATCTTTGGGAAAGCAGCTACCCCCGTATCCCACACCCGGAAACAGAAAACGTTTGCCAATCCGGCCATCACTTCCCATTCCTTTGCGTACGAAATCGACATTGGCACCAACCGCTTCACACAGATTGGCTATTTCATTCATAAAACTGATACGGGTAGCCAGATAAGCATTGGATGCATATTTTGTCATTTCCGCTGACCGTTGGTCCATAAATATGATCGGATTTCCCTGGCGGACGAAGGGAGCATAAAGTAGTCGCATTTTTTCTCTGGCCCGGTCTGAACTGGTTCCAATGACCACCCGGTCAGGTTTAAGAAAATCATCGATAGCCGCACCTTCTCTCAGGAATTCGGGATTGGCGACCACATCAAAAAGATCGTGCGATAATTTTCTGGCCAGGATGGCCTCCACTTTTTCTGCCGTACCTACGGGTACCGTGCTTTTATCAACAATCACGGTGTATTTTTCGATCATCTCACTGATCTGATCAGCTACTTTCAATACAAAGGAAAGATCAGCTGAACCATCCGCTCCCGGCGGCGTCGGCAAGGCAAGAAATATAATGTCTGACTTCTTGACCGTCCCCTCCAGATCAGTGGTAAACTTTAAGCGACCCTGACGACTGTTCCTTTCGAAAAGTAATTCCAATCCCGGTTCATAAATAGGAACATAGCCATTCTGCATCCGCTCTACTTTCGCGGCATCAATGTCAACACAGGTTACCTTATTTCCGGTTTCTGCAAAACAGGTTCCGGACACAAGACCAACATATCCGGTACCAATTACTGAAATATTCATCTATTAATGTTTAGTCGTGAAATCAGCAAACTGGAGAATCGTACCATCGACCCTCATGCAGTTTTTTCTGTTTTCCAAAAATGATTTCTTCCTTCATCACTAAAAGGATGCCAAGTATACTGGATACTGGGGTGTGGGTGTGAGTTTGGGTGTGGGTGTGGTTTGGGTGTGAGTGTGGTTTGGGTGTGGGTGTGAGTGTGGGTGTGAGTGTGAGTGTGGGTGTGGGTGTGAGTGTGGGTGTGGGTGTGAATGCTGACATCAGGAAGAAATCATCAGTACAATGCCTAAAACGGTTCTTTGACCTGACGTAAGGTCTTGGGGCCGGTGCTGGCCTCCTCGCCAGGGCATGCAGACAAGTGGCCACTCTCCATGGTCAATTTCGCAATCGACTCTGAACATTTCGTTTTCCTGTACCAATTCAACCTTCAGAAGTTAAGCAATCACCTGCCCAATCGCTCTACCTGTCACATG
>JAGQWZ010000170.1 GCA_020436835.1 Saprospiraceae bacterium
ACGCCTGCCAGAAGCAATAATAAGGTTGGAGTGGCTACTTGTCCGGCCAGCCCATTCATGAGTAACGTATCATCTCCTGCTCCACCCGAATTAACATAGATCTCATATGAGTTGTAACCGGCGAGTGGAACCCCGATAAAATTAACCAGATCGTTTCCTGCAAATGCCATGGCAAGAGAAAATGTACCGACCAATACCAATACCTTAAGAATATCAACCTTGAAAACCCGGTTCAGGATATACAAGAGCAGAGTGCCTCCGACAAAACAGATGAGTAACAGCCTGGAAATGTTGGCGGTGAGGGAAGCAACGAAGTCATCGCTGAGGAAAGCAGCTCCTTTCGCACCTTTTATCAACATAAAATAGATGATCGCCATAATGCCGATCCCACCCCAAATAGCTCCATACCGCTTCATTCTGGCCTCATAATCAAAGGAAAAGATCAGACGGCTTAAATACTGGGCCAGGACGCCCGCCGTAAAGGCAATCACCACCGAAACCAGAATGCCGGAAATAATGGCCAGGGCTTTGGCGGTATTGATATACTCGAAAATCTGTAAAGAATTTGGATCATTGATGATCTTCACCATCGAGATAGCCACCGCCGCACCCAACAATTCGAAGACGATGGATACCGTTGTCGAAGTGGGCATTCCAAAAGTATTGAACGTATCCAGCAGGATGACATCAGTGACCATCACCGCCAGAAACAAGATCATTATTTCGGAAAAATAGAAGTGCTCAGGATGAAAAATTCCTTTTCGCGCCACCTCCATCATTCCACTGCTAAAGGTTGCCCCGACAAGAACGCCTAAAGCTGCCACCAGAATAATGATTTTCAGGGAAGCAGCCCGTGCTCCCACTGCCGAATTAAGAAAATTGACGGCATCATTACTCACTCCCACAATCAAATCTGAAATGGCAAGGACAAACAGAACAATGACCAGGATTAGATAAAAGGTAGCCATATCGGGTTAAGAATCAGATTATACCTGCCTCAAAATTTATAGCTCTAAATGCGTTAAAATAATGGTGCAAGATATCGGTGAGGCCAAATTAGATAATTTTTAAGCCTCTATTAAATATTTCCGTTGCTTTTTAAGGTCCGGGCCCCAATGAGGCACCTTCCCTTTTGCACCCCGGCAGGTGATTTAGATCATTGACCGGAACTGGGCTCTTTAGCTGAATATTTACTTATTTTGCTGCTTATCTTCCCCACTTAGCCACTGTTTGAAAAGAAGTAATAGATTAAAGGTTGCTGTCATATGACCAAGAAGAATAAAAACAAATTCTCCTTTTCCGAAGAGCAACTGGCATCCTTACAGAGCCGTAAGGACCTGCTCACGTTTCTGGAGGAAGGAAACGGCGATCTTGCACAGGTACGCTCAACCTTAAAGTATGAACAGGACCTGCAACAACTGCAGGAAGAACTTCTGAAACTACAGAACTGGATTCACCTGCATAAAAAACGGGTGGTGGTTGTATTTGAGGGGAGAGATGCTGCCGGTAAGGGAGGTGCCATACGACGCTTCTCCCGCTATCTGAATCCGCGTTCGATGCGGGTGGTCGCCCTGAACAAACCCACGGACATCGAGCGAGGACAATGGTATTTCCGGCGACATGTCAAAGAGCTTCCTAATCCGGGTGAAATCGTTTTCTTTGACCGGAGCTGGTACAACCGGGCAGTGGTAGAACCGGTGATGGGCTTTTGCACCATGTCAGAATACCAGGAGTTTATCCGGCAAGTGCCGGAATTTGAACATATGCTGTTTGAAAATGGGGTTGATATCGTCAAATTCTGGTTTTCCATTTCTCAGGAAGAACAGAGCGCCCGCTTTAAATCGCGGCAAACCGATCCATTAAAACAGTGGAAATTAAGTCCGGTAGACCTGAAGGCTCAGGAGTTCTGGGATGAGTGGACCCACTATAAAGAAGAAATGTTTAGTAAGACACACACCAGTTATGCTCCCTGGATCATTATTAAATCAAATAACAAGAAACAATCCCGGCTTGAATCGATCCGCTATCTGCTATCAAAATATGAGTACGACGGTAAGGAAAAATCTAAAACGGTCGTTTACCCGGACCCAAATATCGTGCAGCGTTTCAATCGATCGATGTTACAACTTGACTAAGTATTGACTATGGCTTACACTAAATCTGACCTGAAAAAATTGAGTAGCACCCGGGGCCTGATCTACTTACTGGCCACGGATCCACCCGAGCCTGATGCTGTCTTAAAGAAATTAAAATATGATTCGAAACTAAAGAAGCTACAGATTGAGCTGGTAAAATTGCAAAACTGGGTCGTGGATCAGAATGAACGGGTACTGATCATTTTTGAGGGAGGTGAGTTTTCCGGTAAAGGACTAACGATCAAAGCCTTTACCGAACATTTAAATCCCCGGTCAATCCGGGTAGTGGCATTGCCCAAACCTAATGAGACCGAAGCCGGGCAATGGTATTTCCAGCGATATATAATGCGTCTACCCCGACCAGGTGAAATGGTCTTCTTCGACCGGAGTTGGTACAACCGGGCAATGGTAGAACCGGTGAATGGTTTTTGCACCTCCAGGGAATATGACCAATTTATGAGTGAAGTCAATCACTTCGAAAGAATGATCCACAATGATGGAATCATCATCGTTAAATTGTTCTTATCCATAACCAAATCCGTCCAGGCAGAACGAATCCAGATGGTGAGGAAAAACCCGCTGCGGCGGTGGGAGCTGACCAAGGTGGACCTTAACGCTCAAAAGCTATGGGATAAGTATCAGAGTTATGAACAAGCTATTTTCAAACAAACATCTACAAGAAAAGTGCCGTGGAAGGTGATTGATGCAAATGATCCCTATCTCGCCCACATTGCTGCCATCCGACATGTACTCAACCTTATTCCCTATAAGAACAACAAGGAATAAACCGGGAAAAAACCGATAAGTAGATAGATTCAATTTGAGTTGGAACCCACGGGCCCGGGTTGAATTTAATGTCCACTAGTATAAAAATGAGATCAACAGGGGAAAATGATCGGAGCCTATGTTTCTGAGTCTTCGGTATTCGATTATTTTGAAATGTTTGGAGCAATAGAAATGATCTAGTGGAAACCCCATGATTGGCAGGTAGGCGGGAAATGTATTTAAAATACTCCTTCCCTTGCGCGGATCTCTTAGTCCACTTTTATCCAGAAAGCGGGTACTGGTCCGACTCCAGGCAACCTCGTTCAAATCGCCGGTTACGATGATCTTTTCGTCAACTGCAGATTCAATTTGTTGAGCGACACCCAGCAGCTCACGATCTTTGGGCCATGATGTCTCTGCCTCCATCGGCACCGGTGGCTTCGGATGGACAACAAACAGAGAAATACCATCACCGGATCGATCTTCGATTCTGGCCTCGACACTGGGCACATCCGTTATCTCCTCCACTTTCGCCTCAGTGATAGGAAGGTGACTATAAATCGCCAGGCCATAGGTGTCATCCTGCGGTTTTAATATCTGGTATGGAAATCTTTTGTCATCTAAATGTTCACTTAGATAACCGGTCCATTTTGAATCCGTTTCAAGCAAGACTAAAATATCAACCGGATGGTCCTCTACCAACCTAACAAACCGTGGATAGTCCCGATTATATTGATAAATATTCGCGATAATAAATGAAATTCTATGACCTTCGGCTTCGGGATCTGCGTCATCGACGTCTTTTCCCGCCAGAAAGGTAAAGGGATATATTCTGGCAAGGTGGATCAATGCCAGCATTAATGCAGATAAAATTATTATCCAGGAAATCAGCCCCAGAGGTTCCGGTACAATCAGACGCAAAAGAGAAAAAAGAATAAGGAGGAAGAAAATCTGTTGACTAAAGTAGCCGGATATTTCAAAAAGCCAGAATCGGGAAGGCCACCAATTCAGTGTCGCAATAACGATCACGATAATCAGTATTATATCAAATAAGGTCACTGACTTGCTGTAATTTCTTTCCGAAACTCGCTGGGTAACATACCATATCTTTCCTTAAACTTCCGGGTGAAAAAGCTCTTATTTTGATAGCCAACTTCCTCTGCGATCTCATGAATCGAAAGGTCATTGGCAACGATTAATAACTTTGCTTTTTCCAGACGCATTCTAATCAATGTGTTATTAATTGTCCTTCCGAAGACTTGTTTAAAACCCAATTTTAATTTGTTTTGATTTAAGCCAACCATCTTGGAAAGCTCCTTGATTGAAATACCTGCTTTAAGCTGTTTTCTCAGAATATCCCTGGCTTTTTTCAACTGCTCTACCTCCACTTGCTTTACCGCATTGCTTTTGCCTTCATTTTCATTGACAAAATCAAAGATTTGCTGGGATACGATCTCCAGGGCGGCAGCTTCAATATATGTCCTGCGCACAACACCCTCAAAGTCATTAACGAATATATCCATAGATGTCTCGTGAATCGAATGTAAATAATTATGATGAAAAAGAAATCGCTTGGAACAGTCCACATCCATAAAAATTTCCTCCAGCTGGGAAGGCAGGTATTCGACATCACATTTTATCTTCTCTAAATACTTATCGCGGTCAATTTCGATACATAAAAACCGGATATTTCCGGGTTGGAACTTCAAGGATAATTCAACGTCCTTGCGATCGGCATGTATCAAACCCGAATTCGAGTTAACCGCTAATTTTACCCGGTTATCGCTCAAATTATGGATAACACTGCCTTCCAAACAATAGGAAAAACGCAGCATGCAGATAGCTCTGTTCTTCAACAGCACCTCCAATGTGTCGCTTGTATAAAAATCATAGACCGTCAGACTTAATCCATTAAAAAGGTCGATCATTTTAATCTGTCCACTTCCGATATGATCGGGGACCCCTATGGAGTACTCATGACAATCTTCAAAAAGTCTGCTCTTCAGATCTTTCGCCAGTTCTTCCGCTGCTTCACGACCGGATTTGTGCCTAATTACGAACTTCGAAATTTTGTTTGCATCCATAATTTGAACGTATCGCTATGATTACGCTATCTAAACTTCAAAATTTGTTGGAAAAAGCAAATACTGATGGATTTTCCCCTTATGTACGGGTTGGGCTATTGAAATGTTCGAAAAGATTTATCGTTCCGGAGGCACTTTGATTCTCATTCCTACGTTATTGCCCAACACTCTCCTAAAAACATTTAGATACACTACTCATCGTTCAAATCAGGCATCGAAATTCTGATGGGTAGGTACTGAACAATTTTACCACTCAAAAAGTCAAAACGGCGACCCGGACATTTACGCTATTCAGTAGATAACAGGGAAAGCTCAATAGTCACTTACAAGGAAATGAAAACAAATGAATAGTGATCCAAAATCTGGGGAGTTCGGTACTGAATCCTCTATTTCAAGTCTCTTGAGGAAAGGTTTGCTTATTACCTTGCCTTTCCTCATTTACATCAGTTTACTATACTTTTTACTATCCCTTCTATACCGGTTATTAACTCCATTATCGACAATGATTTCGGTGGGATCAGACTCGATCACCTGGACTACGCACCTTATTTCGATCTTTCTCTTACTGATTTCATTTCTCTTCATTGGATATCTCACTCAATATCAGAGATTTAAGCGTATAGCAGAATCCGTGGAAAATCGATATCTGGTAAAGGCACCGCTATACATGCTGGTGAGGGATACCGTCCAGCAATTCACAGGACTTAAAAAAATGCCATTTTCACAAGTTGTGTTGGTAGACCCATTTGACAATGGTATAAAATTGACCGGATTTGTCAGTGAAGAAGTCTCTCCGGATCTCTACACCATTTTCGTGCCGACGGCTCCCAATCCCTTAAATGGGAACATCTACCATGTGCCGGTCGCTAACCTTACATTTTTAAGCATTCCTCCTGAAATTGCCATGCGATCAATTGTCAGTATGGGTAATGGTTCGTCGGCTCTTTTTCGGCAAAAATCAGGATCTTCAGAGACAGACGAGTATCCTTTGTCATCCGAGGCCGGAGAAGCACTCACTGCCTAGATACACACTCACCACATTATAATCTCCTGTCTTTTTTACTGTTAAAGTGCGGATCGGACTATTTTTTCTTCTAAAAGGAATAGGCAGGAACTCCAGAACACACTATTTTATCATACCGGATTATGTTTTCCGGGAAAAATCAGCTAGAAAGAATGTCGACAAACCGTTCAGAGTCAATAGTCAAATTTAGTGGGAACCTATGTTTCCTTAGACAGCATCGCAGAATCAGCCAGTTGGAATTAGCCTGTGACCTGGGTATCAAAGTCCAGAAGGTGATAGATTTTGAGGGTGGAAGAAAGGAACCGGATCACCAACTGCTCCTCAAAATAGGGAGGTACTTTCAAGTGGGACTAAATTTATTTCTCGAAGTAGATCTTGCAAGGGTATCCCATCGAATAAATGGACTCATTCCTTATCATAAGTACGATTTATTTCTTACTGCGACGCAAAATGCAGAATGTGCATTGAGGAGGTTGGAACAACAGCTGTCTCATTTTGAAGTTCCCGCCAATGGCATTGAGAGATTAAATATCGAATCGGATTTTTTTAGACTCACGAAAGTCTTGAAATTGTTTATCGATACGAATTGGAACTTTATCAAAAAAATAAAAGAGTACTACGGATCTCCACAAGAAGTGTAGTACTCTCTAAACTTAAGTCTTAAGGCTTGTTATTTTCTATGAAGGATCATCCAGCGCTTTGTCGAGCTTCTGGAAATATTCCTTGGTTTCCTTTTTAAAATCATCCCAATTTTCAGCTGCCTCTTCTTTGGACATTTGAAGTTTGGTCTTGACCTTTTTACTCCACGCCTGGAGATCATCTCTCGTCTCTTTCAAATTTTCACTGGCATTTTCTCCCGCTTCATCCAGCTCATCTTCAACATCCTCCAATTTCCTGTCAATGCGATCATCATAGTCCTCCAATGAGGCGGTTAAATCACGCCACTCATCCTGAAAATCTTCTGAAACCTGTTCAGCAAAATCTTCCATTTCATCACCCGCATCTTCCATATTATTTCTTTTGACTTTGATTGCAGGCAAACAATAAAAGCATAGACGCTAAATAAATTATCTTTTTCATTTTTCTTTAATTTTTTGACTAATATTTTGTTGCAAAAATTGTTATTTAAGACTGATAGATTACCCTGTTTTTTGCTACCTTCTTCTTCTTTAATTTGGCCCAGGTGTGCCGGGGCAGCCTTTTCAACAGTTTGTTCTTTACCCTTTTGGGCAATTGTCTTATCAGTCGTAATCTTTTTCTTCTCACACTTTTGCGACCGGGTAATTCTAAAAAATGTTCGACCATGGTGGGTTCTACATTTTTCAGAAAATCTGTGCATAGGAAGTATTCCAGCCGTATGAAAAATCCAGTAGGATCTAAAACGAACAATCTATCCGGGTAGGCAGTAAGTAATTAGATAAGCAGGTATTGGAAAGGTTAAACAAAATCTGAGGATGAAAGTACCATCCTCTATTGGAATTCATCTTAATTCCTGCGATGATTAAAACGGACCGGATACAGTAATGAAATATTTTAAGCTCACGATAAAATCAATTAAGTCTTTTTGCAATCTCAATTTGCTGGAGACAGCTGCCTCCATTGCGTATTATGCTCTGTTCTCGCTGCCCGCGGTCCTTTTCATTCTCATACGAATATCTGACGTCGTGATTGACCCGCAAAAGGCACGACAATATATTTTTAATGAAATAGGCCAAATGATTGGACCAAAGACCACCAATTCTCTCGAGATGGCGGTCACCCAGATCGAATTCAGTGAAGAGGAGACCTGGAAGGTAGTACTTAGTATTGTAATTCTAATCTTTACTGCTTCGACAATATTTAGTACGCTGCAAAACTCTTTCAACCGGATATTTAATATTCATACTGAAGCTGAGGGTTGGAAATCCGTGTTTCAATTTTTATTAAAGAGGCTGTTATCCATCGGTTTGCTTCTGGGCTTTGCATTGATTTTGCTATTCAGCCTGGTACTCGATATGATCTTATCTGCATTAAGCAGTCAAATAGTTGAGTTTATTTCCGGAACGGAGTGGATCGTGGTGATAACCGGTTCTATCATCGCCCCCATCATCGTCATGACAGTACTCTTCATTTTAATTTTTAAGGTCCTGCCCGATGCACACCTCAGCACAAGAGAAGTGCTATCCACTTCCCTCCTAATCTCCTTTCTATTCCTCATAGGTAAGTTTGCCATCGGATATTATGTAGGTAATACCAGAATGCAAAATATCTATAGCTCTGCTGCAGCCGTTGTTGCACTTTTATTATGGTCATATTATAGTTCGGCTATTGTACTTTTCGGGTGCACTTTTTTAAAAGAAAAACTGGCAATGGAGGGAAAAGATATTTCGCTCAGGACTATATATCAGGACCGCGAACCGGAAGAGTGAATAATTTTAGTTTGCAGGTAAATGGACCTCTTGTGGTTTCCTGGAAGCAGGCTTCAGACCAGGTTTTGATAGACGATGTAGCCTCCGTATCCGATACAGAGTAGAGAGGATAATAACACCAAACCGAGTTGTAAAGTCTGATTATCCGTTATTTTTCGCGAGAACGGCAAACTGAATATACCCGCTGCCAGTAGCATACCAACGACAGATCCCACACCAAAAACGAGCAGATAAAGCAGACTGTTGATATTGCCCTGCACTTCGGTCATAACCAACAATATCATTGCTCCACTACCGGCCAATCCGTGGATCAGCCCCACTCCATAAGCCACATGATATTTGTCGGTATCAGCATGGTGGTCCCGTTTCCGGTTGAAAAACTGATTCATTCTAACGAAGCCCAATACAATCAACATTACGCCAACGATTGCTTCAAAATATCCAAAGTAACCTTCGAAGAACGTCATTTTACCCACAATCATCAGGAGTCCAAACAGGAATATAGTGGAGGTATGCCCTAATCCCCAATAAATGCCATCCTTCACCGCATGCATTAAATTGTCTCTCCTGGTTACAATATTTCCCACAGCCAGCAAATGATCCGCTTCAAACGCGTGGCCGAAGCCTACGATTGCAGCAAACAGCCAGGGAAATGATTGAATATCCATTTTATCTCTTTAGTTGCTTGATTATAAATCCAAGGATCACCGGACCGAACGTCTGAGCCATATCACCGTTGAGGCAAAGATAATCAGACCGGTATTAACTTGCTGCTTTGACCAGACAGGGCGGGAAATTTTGGCGATCGATTTGTAAAATCCGGCGCCAAATTGTTCCCAACATTTAACAACTAGAACGGCAAAGTGCCTATGAGAAGCGGTCATTCTCAAAGCCCACTGCCCAGGATCCCTCTGAGATCATGCCAGCATTCCAAACCCCAATTTAAGGTATTTGCACGAAGAAACCACTTAAATTGATTGCGACTGTTTCTCCAAGCACCAAATCTCAGGTGCTAATCAAGCAACACCAGGAAAAACCATGGACTTTTTTGGTATTTGGAATTTCTGCTTAAGCGCCAAGCACCAAATTTCAAGGTCTAAAACATGAACACCGGGAGTAGTACCGGAACCTCTTTGGAATTTGGAATTTCTGCTCAAGCACCAAGCTCCAAGCTCCAAATCTCAGGTGCTAATCAAGCAACACCGGGAGAAACCATGGACTTTTTTTTGCTATTTAGAATTTCCCGTGATCAACAAATTCTGGGTAATTGCTCACCCACCAGCATATTCACCACTCTTTTACCCCCTATCCGGCTATTGATTACGACCTGCCGTGGATGAGCTTTGGTGATCTCTCCAATCACCGATGCCTCCCTGCAAGCAGGATCACGCCTTAAATGATTTAGTACCTCATCCGCAGCGCTGGGGTTGACCACGGCGACAAAAACCCCCTCATTGGCAACGTACAATGGATCCAATCCCAACATTTCACACGCTGCATTGACCTGATCATCGACTGGTATGCACGATTCCTGAATTTCCACTCCCAGAGCGGTGTCCCGGGCAATTTCATTCAAGACAGTAGCCACTCCGCCGCGGGTGGGATCTCGCAAGAGATGTATCGAATCACCAAAGTGATCAAGCATACTCAGTACCGGCATATGCAAGCTTCGGGTATCGCTTTCAATGGTCGTCTCAAATTCAAGCCCTTCCCGCACCGACATAATGGAAATGCCGTGGGTCGCTATCTGGTCGCTTACAATGATTTTATCTCCTTCAACAATGTTTTTAATATCAATCCTGGCATGTTGGTGTAGTGTACCGATTCCGGTGGTATTTATAAAGATCTTGTCTCCCTTCCCTCTTTCAACCACTTTTGTATCACCCGTCACCACCTTGATTCCCGCCACCTGGCACGCATATTTAATCGAAATTAAAATGCGCCAGAAATCACTAAAAAGTAATCCTTCCTCAATGATGAAACTGAGTGAAATAAATTCGGGTCTGGCACCACACATCACTAGATCATTCACTGTTCCATTTACCGACAATTCTCCAATGTCCCCTCCCGGGAAAAAAATAGGAGAAATTACAAAGCTGTCTGTCGTGAAAGCGACCGGTCCGGAAAGGTTGAGTACTGAGCCATCGTGCCTTTTATCCAAATATTCATTATTGAGGAGGTCAAATACACCTGAATCAAGCAACCGGTTAGTCAGTAACCCACCACTTCCATGCCCAAGGGTGATCATTTCAAAATCCACCTCCGGCAATGGACACTCTAGTTGTATTTTTAATTTACTATCCTTCATGGAAAAGAGTTGTGATGAAGATTTTTGTGAACAGCAAATAGGTAGAACAACGATATTTATTTACAATTACTGAAGGCATTTACTTTTTATCTATTGTGTCTATCCCCGAAAAATGATAATAGGCTGCGCATGCACCTTCGGAACTTACCATCGGAGCTCCAAGGGGATTTTCCGGTGTACAATTTTTACCGAAATTGGGACAATCTGGTGGTTTCCTGATTCCTTTCATTATTTCTCCTGCAATGCATTCTTGGTTTTCCGGAGCATCTTCCAACTCAATAGAAAATTTCTTAGTTGCATCAAATGCGGCATAATCCCCTTTTACCTCATAACCGCTGTCCGGAATCACAGTCATCCCCCGCCACATGCGGTCTTTTACTTCAAATACACGAGCAATGGTCTCCCGGGCACTTTCATTGCCCTGAGGCCTTACCATCCGGGCATACTGGTTCTCCAGTTTAGCCTGTCCTCGCTCCAGCTGACGAACGGCCATTAAAATTCCCTGGAGAAGATCTACCGGTTCGAAGCCGGTGATGACAATGGGTATCTTGTATTGTTCAACTAAAGGATAATACTCATCCATTCCCATGATTGTGCAGACATGGCCAGCGGCCAGAAATGCCTGGATATGGCTCTCCGGATCGTCCATTACCGCTTTCATTGCCGGAGGCACCAGGACATGAGACGCAAGAATGGAATAATTTGTCAATCCCAACCGGCCAGCATGTACCACAGACAGGGCATTTGCAGGAGCCGTAGTTTCAAAACCGACAGCAAAAAAAACAACTTCGCGATCTGAATTTTCCCGGGCGATCTTGACCGCCTCCAGGGGTGAATATAGTATTCGAATGTCCGCTCCACCCGCTTTTGCAGCCAGCAGGCTCTTTTTGGATCCCGGAACCCGGAGCATATCTCCATAGGAACATAAAATTACCCCCCTTTCTTCCGCCAGAAAAATAGCCTTGTCAATAAGATTCAGAGGGGTAACACACACCGGGCACCCAGGTCCGTGAACCATATTTATTTCTCTCGGCAGCAGACCTAGCAATCCATTCTTTACCAGGCTGTGCGTTTGTCCCCCACAAACCTCCATAATAGTCCAGGACCGGGTGACTGTCTTTCTTATCTCTTCAAGATATTCCTTCGATAGTTCAGCATCACGGTATTCAGATAAATACTTCATCACATTTGACTTTTAACGTTGTTCGGGTCAATTCCTGGCAAACCAGCTGGAAGTTATTAAATCGGTCTTCATGCACTTTTATTCACCGGATAATAACCAAACTCATGTAAATTAAATTATTAATTCCATTCTTTTAATTCCATTTATCCTTAATCGACCGTAAACTTTGCCTAGCAGTGTCATTATTAATTTGAGATGGTACGATCTCCGATAGTGGAATAATAAATTAATTGTCCAAAAGAAATACTTTCGTCATTCGGCGACAGCTCTTTATGAAAATGCAGATCAAATTGATCTTGCATCGCATTCGAGATCAAATCAACCAGGAGTCCGTTCTGAAATACTCCTCCACTAAAAACTATAATCTTGGTATTTAAAATCGTGGCGACCTGCCGAATGATCTCCACTAAAGAATGATGAAATTTCAATGCAATCCTTCCGGCTTCGATACCGGCATCCTGATCCGCCAGAATACCCTGTATCAATTTACGCACACTGATACGGATCGTGTCCTGCCCGTGAAAAATCAGGCCTGTATAAATGCCTCCCCAACCGGATTCAGGTTCATTAGTATCCAGTTGCCGCTGGGCCATGGCTTCCAACAAGGCTGCCGCCTCACCCTCATATGTCTGGACGTCGGTCAAGTCTAAAATAGAGGCTACTGCATCAAAAAGACGGCCGATGCTTGATGTCTGCAATTGCTCCGGTTTTTGCAGTAACCGTGCATAATTATTCCACTCCAATTCCGAAAATTTCCGCTTTAAATTTAGACACCCCGGTACGCCCCAGGACGTAGATAGTGCCGAGATTCGTGGTTCCCTTGCCATTTTATCACCAAGTATATGGCTGAAATAATCACAGTTGCCTACCCTTGTCATCATCTGATCGGCAAAAATGAAAAATTCACCTCCCCAAATATGACCATCTTCACCCAGACCGGTGCCGTCCCAAACTACGCCCAGGATCTTTTCATCTCTTTCCAAAAGATTGCTCTCAGCCAGACCTGCGGCGAAATGCGCCTTATGATGCTGAATCCGGATCAGCGGAATTTCATACTGCCCGGCCAGCTCCGCTCCGAGAATGGAAGAGGGATATCCGGGATGTAAGTCGGTGAGAATCACCTCTGGTCTTGATTTTAATAATCTCAGAAAATGGGAGAGGGTATTCTGATAATGGCGCTGAGTTTCAAAATTTTCCAGATCACCCAAATATTGGCTGATGTAGGGCTGAGAGCGGTGCAGGTAACAGAAGGTACTCTTCAGCATGGCACCCATTGCCAGAATATTTTCCACGGGAAAGACGAGGTTAGGATTGATATAACTCGGAGCTAAACCCCGCGATCGACGATAAATAATCTTCCTTCCTCCTTTGCTGAATCCAACCACACTATCGTCTTCGGGTATCAATATATCCCGGCTATTGTCAAGAATAAAATCTGCGATACCCCCTAAAGCTGAAAAAGCTTTTTCATTTTCATAAATAATCGGTGATCCACTTAAATTTCCACTTGTGGCGATGATCGGACCGGCAAATTTATTTAACAGTAAATGAAACAAGGGTGTGTAGGGAAGCATTACCCCCAATCTGATCAGGCCCGGGGCAATCTCAGATAAGGGGAAAACTCCCGGTAGAAAAGATTCCCGAGGCACTAATACAACCGGCGCAGAAAAATGAAAGAGTGCATTCTTTTCGAGTTCATTCAAATCCACGCGTTCACCAGACAACCACCCCGCAGGGATCATGGTGGCAAAGGGTTTGGATGGTCGGTATTTTCGCCTACGCAGTTTTCTGATGACTTCGCTGTTTTGAGCATCGCAAGTGAGTAAAAAACCTCCTATACCCTTAATAGCGATTATTTTACCATTTTCCCAACCAGTTACAACCTGCTCCATAATCTCAGAGGATTCCATGGTAATCAAATCTCCGGAACCAGTTCTTAAGGTCTGATCGATAGGGCAGGCTGGGCAGGAATTAGTTTGAGCATAATACCTTCTCTCCACCGGATCATGGTATTCTTCTTCGCACTCGCTGCACATATTGAAGACTGCCATGGACGTATTGATTCGGTCGTAAGGAATGTTATGCATGATCGAATATCGTGGTCCGCAATCGGTGCAGGTTGTGAAAGGATACTGATAACGGCGACTTCGGGGATCATCCAGTTCTTCCCTGCACCTGGTGCAAAGAGCTAAATCGGGAGTGATTATCAATTTAGGTTCCTGCGCTGAATCACTTTCCACAATCTGAAAATCATGATAAGGGATAAATGAAACTTCTCGTCTGGAGTGACCGGTAATTCTCGACAAGTGCGGTGGATCATTAAGGATGGAGAATAAAAATTGATTCGCTCGATGCTCTTCGGCATTAATCTGGATATGCACACCGTCCGGTCCATTCCGGATCCAACCGGTCATACCCTTTTTCCTGGCCAGCTGAAATACAAATGGCCTGAATCCCACCCCCTGCACCTGACCTTCAATATGAAAATGCCAGGATTTCATATGCCGAACTTTAATGGTTCAGTCCGAATTTCTCCCTCCATTCACTGCCTAATTTTCTTAGCTCATCGATATCATTTTTCTGAACGATATTGAACATGGCTAGCTTATCCTTGCACTTTCTTTCACCATCCCTACCCTGCTTCCTCCGGAGAAGCAATAATTATTGATGAAATAAATTTTCCAATTTCCCAACCAGTTCCATTGAGCATTTCTGTTCAAATTCAATTGGTTACAAATTCATCCTATTTTGGTAAAGACCGCAATGTCACGATTCAATCCGGACAATGACTTTGATCATCTAAAATGGATCAGCTCCCTTTCCACTTAAATACACTACCATTCGAAAATTACTTGAGAATATACAATTAAAGGCGGGTATCAGCATGGCATTCTCTGGAAATAAAAGTCGACCGTCAGGTAAATGTCAACAAAAATTCATTCTCCAGTGGATATTGTTATTTCAAATCGACAAATACAGGATTGGATTAAAGGTTAAGCAGGTCTGATTTAAGTGATCTAAAACGCACAGTCCTTCCACCATTAAAACTAAAGGGGATTTTCGCCATATCTAGGTGGGTTGGGATTTATTAGATTATGGATTTCTGCTATTAAAAAATTGGATCCTGATAAGGTCCAGTAAAATTGGACGACATAAAAAAATATTTCGCTCTGCAGGCTACTCTTTATACGGATGTAAATTATAAGTGGCCTGGACTCAGATTAACTTTGTTACGCTGTATCCGGCCAATTTCCGGATTCAGAGTGAAAAAGGTAGGATGACCTGTATGAGTTTAGTAAATTTTACCAGAGGCAAATCTAACTTGCCAGGCTCCTACAGATAATGTGGACTGTCATAATACCTGAAACCCAAGGGAAAACCACCAAACAGTCGTACTTATTAGAGGTATTGATGTCAGGTACTCTCAGCATGATTCATATCCGAACGGTTCAGTTGCTGATCTACCACCCGCATCAGGATATAGGAAAGAATTAAACCTACAGCCAAACCTTCCATAAATACAATTAATCCTGCACTGAAAGGATTGATATAAGGGCCTAAAACCGGTGCTCGTTCACTAACTGCAGCCAATAAATCCGGAGATAAATAGAGATTAATCATTTGGAATATGGCGAATGGTAGGGCACCGACTACCGATGTATTAACACCGATCGTTGTTCCGGACAAATAATTGAATTCTGCCGGTTCAGACTTTGCATAAGTACGGATAGCAGCATAAAGCACACCAGCTTGAATTACCGCATTGAAAATTCGAAAATCGAAACGATCACTCAATCCAACGAGCTGCATGATCAAATAATAAACCATGAGTCCAATGAATAGAAAGGCACCGTATCTAAATACAATTCTGTTCCACATATCAATTGCTTTAAGTTTTAAAATTCGAAACTTGTGAGTTGGGGTTATCTTTAAGATATTTCATAATATTAACTAAATCAAACGCTTATATGTTCAGTGGGTTTAAAAGTCTACTGAATGAGGATAAGTCACCCCAGACAATACTAACTGGAGTGAAAAAGTACCGGAAATAGCCATAGGAATCCCTTACTAATGGCTTAATTGGAACTTATATTCTGTTTCCTAATCCAGGCATGATATTCCTTCACTCTTACTAAAGCGATGAGGCGTCTAGGGTAGTTAATAAGCTTGCTAGATCCCCAGCGCTTCGGCTGCCAGTGTGTAGTCAGCGGGTTTGACGTATATTATATAGCCGAAGTTCCCCCTTCCATCACTGGTGCCGGAAGCTGCATACACATTCACGTGAGCGACAAATAGTTTATAATGCACCTGGGCCAGGGCGCCCAGTTCATCATCACCCTGAACATGAAAAGCAGGGTGAGGACCTTCCAGATTTAATCCGGACTTTTTCGCCAGGCTCTCCAAATCCAGTTTGTCATCGGGGAAAATCGTCAGTTGGGTACTGGTGGGACCAATCGGTATGGCGGTAAATGCCAGTAGATTTATCCCCAGTCCGCTAAACTGGGTGAGTAATTGATATGCTGCACCCGGTTCGTCTTTTATAGTTAAATAGTAATAATTAACTCTTCTGATCTTAAAAGCCATGATTATCCTTCAATTTCTGGTGGATCAGATAAGATATATCAAATAGGAGCTCGCTTCAATGATTCCAGTCATTGGAGAGAGAAAATCTGCGCAGCTACAGGCGTCTTTAGTGGGTCAGGAAGCGAATTATAATAGTTCCCGGGAGGGAATAAATTTCAAGAGCTGCTTCGCTGTTTATTTAAATGGCAATTGCCCTCCGCACCCCCGCACGAACAGTGACCACATGAATTGAGGTTATCGAAATGGTTCTTTGTTTTCATCTTGCGGGCTAAAATTTGCACTCCCACCCACCCGGCCGCCAGGAGTGACAATGAAAGTATAGCTATAATATATTGCAGCATAGTAAGTTAAGTACTAAATAAACCAGCAAACCCCATAAATGCCATCGAAAGTATTCCGGCAATGATTAAATGCAGTGCAGTGCCCTTGACCACATCAGGTATATCCAGCAGTTTGGTTTCCTCCCGTATTCCGGCTAAAAGAACCAGGGCGAGCGTCACCCCTCCTCCGGCTCCCAAAGCATAGACCATTCCTTCTACAAATCCATATCCTTTATTGGTGGTGAAGAGCGCCAGGCCCAAAATGGCACAATTGGTGGTGATCAGGGGCAGAAAGATACCCAGTGCTTTAAATAATTCCGGGCTCAGTTTCTTGAGCGCCATTTCCACAAACTGTACAGTACTGGCTATGACAATAATGAAACTGATCAATCGTAAATACGGAGCATATACCAAAACCCAGGTGTTCAACACATACGCGCAGGCCCCCGTGATTAACATCACAAAAATATTGGCTAATCCAAGACGAAAAGCAGTATCTAATCTCCCGGACACCCCCAGAAATGGACATAATCCCAGGAAATACGACAGGGTGAAATTATTGATCAATAAAGCAGAAATAAAAATCCAAAGTAGATTATCCATGATTTACCGCTCTTAAATCCTTATCCAATATGATCGATCTTCGTTCTTTTTTTACTCGATACCAATTAAAACCCAACAGTAAAAATCCAAGCATAAAGAATCCTCCCGGGGGCAAAATCATCACTACCCATGGTTCAAAATCGGGACCAAAGAGAGGAATATTAAAGATGGATCCATTGCCCAGAATCTCACGTGGGATACCGATGCAGAGTAAAGCAAAAGTAAATCCCATACTCATGCCCAGGGCATCTAATATCGATACACCCACCGGGTGTTTGGAGGCAAAGGCTTCTTGTCGTCCCAAAATGAGACAGTTGACTACAATCAAGGCAATAAATGCACCTAACTCTTTGTGTATCAGTGGTGTAAAGGCTGCCAGCGCAAAATCAACCACGGTCACAAAAGTGGCGATGATGATGATGTATGCCGTAATCCGCACCTGCTTGGGGATGATTGACCGGAAAGTGGAAACCAAAATACTCGATCCAAGTAATACGAACGTTGTGGCCAGACCCATTGCCAGACTATTGATTGCAGTATTGGTTACGGCCAATACCGGACACATTCCCAGTACTGCTACAAAAACAGGATTTGATTCCCACAATCCTTTGAGAAATTCCTGCGCATTTTGATTTTTCTTACCTTCTTCAATCATTCGAACCCAATGTATTTTTCAGATTATTATCAACGAGGTATTCTTCTATCGCCTTATCCCAAAATTCTACTGAATTGTTCAGTAATTTAACCACTGCTTTCGATGAAATTGTGGCACCAGTGATCGCCTCCACCTGATTTTCTTGTGTTTTTTCTCCTTTTTTCACTGTCACAATTTGCGGTTTCACGGAAAGCTGGTTAAAATTGGTCTGAAAATCTGCGTCCTTAAATATTTTATCTCCCAGACCCGGTGTTTCCTTACTTTCCAAAACCTCAAATCCCATTATGATCTCCGAATTAACATCGTATCCATAAATTACCGAAATAAGATCCTGAAACCCCGGTTCGCTTCCTGGTATGGCAAATCCTACAAATTCATTTTCATCACCATAACCGGCGTAAATCAACGGACTATCTTTATCCTGTTGCTGGCTACCTTCTTCTTTTTTAATTAATTTTCCATCTTTAAAAATCAGGGTCTCGTAGTTGCTACAGTCGGGTAAAACCTGGAAAATCGCTCTTTGAATGGCTTTTTCTCTGTTGGCAATGATGAGGGGATCGGTATACAGGTAGGTGGCCACCAGAATAATGCCGGACAGTAGACCGGCGATTGCCAGGGCAAATATCAGTTTAAACGATGAAGGTTCTACTTCCTTATTCTCTATGTCTGCAACCTTGGTCATGCCTATTCTTTGCCGGTGATCAATATCTTAATTCTTATGTCCATAGGTCCGAATTTTAGTGAAACGGTTGATAAGCGGTGTGGCCCCATTCATCAAAAGGATGGCGTACATGACTCCCTCTGGCAAGCCTCCCCAATTACGGATCAGAACCACAATAATTCCGATACCAATTCCAAAAATCCAGATCCCTTTTGGTGTCATGGGCGAGGTAACCAGATCCGTCGCCATATAAACGGTACCCAATAATAGTCCGCCCGATAATATCATAAATACCGGCGATGGATATATTTCCGGATCGATTAAATAGAAGACTCCGGACAAAATCATAACAGCTAATAAAATGGAAACCGGAATCCTCCAATTGATTATTCTTTTTATGACCAGATAGATACCGAGTATTATTAAAAGGACGCCGCAGGTTTCTCCCAGTGAACCGCTCGTGTTCCCAAAGAGCAACTGGATAATATCGGTAGGAATCTGCTCAAATTTCATCTGAGCCAAAGGAGTTGCTCCCGAAATCGAATCCACATTCCTGCCTTGCAGGAATGGCAGTGCCACATTGGTACCACTAAGGCTTAGATAATTATTACCGGGAGGAGTCCAGGTGGTAATTGCCGTCGGAAATGCTGCCTGAAGAAAAGCTCTACCCAAAAGCGCCGGATTGAAAATATTCTGTCCCAGACCTCCCCACATCGCTTTCCCCATTCCAATAGCCACCATTCCCCCCACAAAAACCATCCAGAGAGGAAATCCCGGTGGAAGGGTCAAGGCAAGAAGCAATCCGGTAATAACTGCACTACCATCTCTCCACGATCCTGTCCTCTGGTCCGAACCATTAAAAATCCTTTCCGCCAATAAACAGGCAAAAACCGCAGTAAAACTGAGCAATAAAACACTGAGTCCAAAAAAATAAAAGGCGACCAGTATAACCGGGAGGAGGGTATAAATCACCGTAAACATAATTTTGGGTGTGGTCGCAGGATCCTTTAAAAAAGGAGCCGTTGAAACTTCCATCCTTCGCGTCGCTATACTCATCTAACTTTCACTTGTCACTTTTCTACTTTTAAATTAATTCGTATTTGCCGATTTCTCCCTCAGAGCCTTCTCCCTTAAAATCCCCTTGGCTACCCGGAAACTCTGGACCAGAGGAATGCCAGAAGGACAGACAAAAGAACAACTACCGCATTCAAAGCAGTCCATGATATGGTGATCCAACATCTCATCCCAAAAACCCTTTTTAGCCAGAAGTCCCATTCTTGCCGGGTTAAGAAAGAGCGGACATGCATCGATACAACGGCCACAGCGAATGCAATTGTACTCATTGAATTCTCGAACTTCGTTTGCACTTAATACCAGCAATCCGGAAGTACCTTTAACAACCGGAACATCGAGGGTTTTTTGCACCGCTCCCATCATTGGTCCGCCCAACAGAATCCGGGAGGCGGCATGGGTGACTCCACCACACCAGTTAATCACTTCCTTCATTGGAGTTCCGATGGGCACCAATAAATTGGAAGGTTCTTTGATTGCCGTACCGGTAATGGTCATGATGCGTTCCACCAGGGGAAATCCCGATCGAAAATATTCAGATATGGCGCGAGTGGTTCCGACATTAACTACCAACACCCCCAAATCCAATGGCAATTTTCCGGAAGGTACTTCGTCACCTAAAATTGCGGTGATCATCATCTTTTCCGCACCCTGAGGGTATTTTACTTTTAAGGGAACCACCTCAATCGGAAAGTCGCTGTCCGATGCAAGCCTTGACAGGATTTCAATTGCCTCCGGCTTATTTTCTTCAATGGCGATATATGCTTTTTCCGACTTAAGAAAATGGTTCATCAACAATATCCCGTCAATGATCATTTCAGGAAATTCGATCATCGTCCGGTCGTCGGCAGTAAGGAACGGTTCGCATTCACAGCCATTAAGCATTATGTATTTGCACTTTTTGCCATCCGGAATTGCCAATTTCACGTGGGACGGGAAGGCGGCACCTCCCAATCCGACGATGCCGGCATTCTGGATAGCAGCTATAAATCCCCTGGTATCCATTGAGTCCGGATCCACCGGTGATTTTTCGAATCGCTGGTTACTAAATGGATCAATTTTAATTTTAATTCCCGGTAATACATTTCCCTGGGGTGTGTCGACCAAACCCACTTCAGTGACCACTCCGTCGACCGGGCTATGCAAAGCCACCGAAACGAATCCAGACGGATCTGCGATCTTTTCTCCTCTCCTGACTTTCTGTCCTTTTTTTACCAGGGGAACGGAAGGTGCACCTATGTGCTGCGCCAGAGGAAGAATATAATCCTCCACAAAAGGCATCCGCTGGATTTTACTGGAATTACTTAATTCTTTAAATTCTTCCGGATGTATACCATGCCGAAAAGTAAGTGCAGGTCCATTAAATGTTGATATTAATGACATTTTAATTCCCCATTTTATTTTTGGACATTTTTGAAAGGGCAACCAATCTCTGCTTGAGTGACTCCTTTATTTTCTGCATATGGATCTTTTCCTGTTCATGCAATCTGGCATGAAAGTCATTCGCCTGATCATCGAGCTTCTTTTCGTACTTATGCTTGATTTCTTTCTCCACTTCTGCCTGCAGCCGCTGGGGATATTCATATAGCCGACCGGACATTTCACGCAAGGTGCGCCAATAATCAAGCGATATTTCGGTGACTCGTACCACCTCCCGGCTTACGGAATAATATTTTAATTCCTCGCCGTCCAGACGAATAATTACCGGAGTAACCGCCTCCCGGTCAGCTTTATTTTTAAGAATATAAAGGGAAACCAAGTCCCAATTTCCAACTTCGGTTATTAATTGAAAATGTGATTTCCACTCCTCTTGGGTGAAAGCCCAATCCGCCCAGCTTTGTGCATAATCAAGTACATCTCCTGACGGTAGTTTCATCTTTTCGACGACCCAGTCTTCCTGAACATGCTGATTTGCCTCCAGGTGGATTGCCCCTCGAAGAAAGTCTTTCTTCCGATCCGGATTAAAATTTAAAAGGGGCAGGGCACGGCAATCCAGGGCCAGCCTGTCCAAATCCTTACCGGCCATAATATTATGCTGGTCTAACTCTTTTTTAATATAGATTCGAAAAAGTGCCGGACCCGGTGAGTGCATTCCCTCCATGAGACCGTCAAATAAATGATCGATTTCGCCTAAGCCTCCCTGAAATACGTAAGCACTTTTCAGCGATATCGCTCCCAACATAAATGCATTGACATGAGCCAGGGAGGCAGTATCTTCTGGTGCAAAGTGTAAATCATCCAGCAAAATGATCTTCACCGGATATTCGACCGACAATAATCTGTTTAGTTCGCCCCATCCGTTGTTATCCAGAAACTTACGATCTATCACCACCAAGATGGGCGTAACCAACTGTTTTTCTTCATTGCTTAATTTGCTCCAGTTTAATTCGGCAATGGAAAGGTCGTGTTGCGCCGGATCGTAGCGGTCTCCGACTTCCAGATCGGCTCTTCTCAACAGCTTAAAGTGGTCAATCTGATACCGTAGTTGTCCCAGGAACAGCCCCAGGGCATCGCCGGAAATAGACCCTTCCTCATGAATCAAAGTCGGCTGCGTCATGGGATTAAACGGATATTTTCTGGCCCACGGCATCGAATGGCCGTTAAAGACCAGGGCAAAACGGGATCGACCGACACCCGAGGGTCCCTCCTCCAGGCTCCACTTCAGATCTTTTAGGCTTTTTAACAAGTCCGTCTTTCTTTGTAAATCACCGGAGTCAATAAATTTTCCTTTGAGTCCATCCTGAGACCGGGACATCAAATCAGCCAGATGTATTTTCCTCCTACCTATGTCCTTGAGTGTTTCACTAAGCTGTTCGAGGTTTTCTGCAGGTAGGGCATCACCTAATTTATTCCGCACATTTTCAGCCAATCTTTCCGAGTAATCTCCAATCTTATTTACTACTTCTATAACTTTCGGCTGGAGAATCGCTTCGGTCAGACTGGTAATGATGTGCATTATCTTTTTCTCCTCCTGAGCCGAATCTTCACCACTACCGATCAAAGAACGGTAGAAGTTGCGGCTCAACATGGTTGCCGCCAGGGATGAGTAGTCGGGATCGTGCTGGAGTCTTCTGATCGTATCCCCCGGTGTATCGGGTAGTTGTTCCCATAACAGGTAGTTCCTCCTGGTCTGACTATTAATTGCAGTGGTTTCCGCTACCGGTTCAAGTGCATTTTCCGGGCAAATCCCGGTACAGATGCCACATCCGGTGCAGGCGTTGGGATCGATCGCGAGGGAAAATAATTCTCCGGA
>JAGQWZ010000171.1 GCA_020436835.1 Saprospiraceae bacterium
AAAAGTAGTAGAGAAGGCAAGAACTGTTAGGTTTTAGAGAGCCTGAGCGAGTCAAAAGCTGACAGTTCTGAGCGGATTGCCAAGCCTGGACGTGAATGAAGTGATCCAATAAGAAATTCAAAGACTTCTTTAATAAAAATGTGGCTGCTCTTTAAATCATAGTATACTCCGAAGTAAAATAAGTTTCAATATTTTGCAAGCTTTGCAACAGAGCCTCAATTGTGTTGTCTGATGGAACTGATTTAAGCTGATCTCTATATTTCTGAAGAGCTTCTTCTTTGAAGGGATTGTCAACAATATGCATTAATACAATTTTTTTAAGTGGCGGTATACCTGTCAGATATAATGACAGAAAATAATTATCCATATTGTCCGTCAATTTATCCAATGACATCAAATCAGGTAGGCTTGTAAAAAATGGTTTGGCACTTTGTTCATAATACCTGTCTAAATAGTCTATATATTTATCAATGTCATCTATTTTAGAAATAGAATCATTTTTAAAATGATCCGCAAGAGAGTATCCTTTAAATCTACTATTTAGCACCCCTGCAGGAGATTGCACTTTGATATTTGAGTTGATGGAAGAATTGTTGTACTGTTCTTCCAACCATTTTTTATTTGGAGCAAATCTTACATCTCTTGCCACTGCATGGTGGCACAAATCAGTGTACAATTTTTGTAATTCCTTAAATACAATTGAAGAAGAAGCTCCCCAAAAATAATCATTTCTATACCCTGACCATATAATTAGGCCTCTACCCGGTAATTCCTTTGAATAAGATAGATTATTATCCTTGTCCAATTTCCTAACGAAACCAATATTATTAAAAAATTCAGACTGTAGATGATCTAATATTTTAAAATCCATTCGTTAAAAAACTTTAGAAGTTGATAAATACGTTCCTGATTTATCAAGGCTCCCGATTGATTTAAATACATCTGATTTATGAATTCGAATAGTAGCTCCAGGAATCAGACCAGCCTGTTCATCCACAATAGTTCTTAATTCCAAATCTATATGTTTTGCTCCCTGTTCAAATTTCTCTATAATTTCACTAAATTGATTAGGAGTCCAGGGCACGTCCTGATGCAGCTTTGTATCGTGAATAATAGCTCTATAATATTGCACACCTGTAGCTGGATCAACCTCAACAATTTTACTATAAATGAAATCATCAGGAACTGTCCGAACAGAACCTTTTAAATGAACTTGTTTTGCCGTACCATATCCGTTTGGGATATTGACATAACTTCCTATGTCAGCAGAAACTTGATCTTCAAGCTTTCCGGCATTATGTAAGATTTGATTCCTAAATTTCCCTAATGCCCATTTATAAAGAGGTGAGGAAGTTTGAATAGATCCAACTTGAGCGAGCTCTCTATATTGTTCTGGAAATCTCAATACCTCATCAAAAAATTCAAATTGATCAGGAAAATTCTTTAGCTCTTGGGTTACTTCAGGATATTTATCAAAACGAAGCACAATCTCATCAAAATGTTTATCATTGACATGAGCTTCCTTTAGCCTATCCAGGATCTTATTGACTTGAACATCATTCCCTGCATCGAGTATTTCTCCAAACTGCTTATTCAGAGCATCTCTAAATTTTGCTTCTGGTATGACTCCTCCTGATAGAATCTCATCTATCTTCCCAAGAACACTTGGTTCTAACTTAATTTTCGGATTCAGATGTTTTACCGCCTCCCACGCCCTAATCCTCCCAACACTTTCCTCAAAAAATGCAACCAATGCATTATTCTGCACCAGATCCGCACAAAATCGCTGGACTTTTAGGGCATTTGCAGTGGCATCGCCGCTAAGGTCTAACCCGATAAGCATTTTTCCTCCTTCTTTAAGGAGTTCATCAAATATAGTGGGATCTTTCTGACGAAGCAAGGACAATTGATCCACCAGGCTGGGTGGACCGGTCGGCCAACTCCAGGGTTCAAAACGGAAAAGATGAGGTAGCGCTAACAGCACATCGACTGACGTACTGTAATTCACCAGATAACGGAATAGCAAGAGTTGCTTTTCGTTGGTTAATCCCTTGGCTGCCGAGTTAAGAGAACTCCCTATTTCGATAAGACCCCGTAAGTCTGGATTGCTATTCAATAGTTGAACCAGGTCGTTCAATAGGTCAGCATTTTCTGATTTTGCCAGTACAGGAAATCTCGATGCTAACAGTGATAAAAAATCCAGGTCGGCATCCAGGTCATTTATCACCCGGAGTAGCCGCTCCCGCGCTTGCTTTAACTTTGTGGTTAATGTTACATCTTCCGCAAGCTGGGAAGCTTCCAGTAATTTTTCGTTCTGAAACAAAGCAATCTCCAGTCGATTCTGCCCCAATTCTGCAAATCGATCTAGATTCTCCTGATTATTGATTTGATCACAAAAACTCCCCGCTTCTTTCCTTAGATCAGACACATTGTCGACAAATCCCGCATCATGTACAGCCTTTTGCCCTATCTGGAATAACTCAGTGATATTATCTATAGGTAGAATATCACCGGCGCCTATTAGTCCCGAAATCAATGCCATTGTCCTCAAAAGACTCAACGCATCTTCATTCAGGTTCTCATCAGCATCAGTCACATTGATAGTTAGCGTAATTCCCGAACTAACCATATCTGCGAGAATGATGGCTTTTCGCAGGCCTGAAATACCCAATTTTATAGCTCCTGCTCCAACGGTAAGACTCAAAATATCAATGGCCGCGTCTACAAGATCCCGGGTGGTTTCCATATCACCGGTTGAAACCGCATACATAGCGACTAAAGCCGGTACAACTGCACTTCTGGAATCAAATTCACTTAACTGACCAAGCTTGGATTGATTGAGGAATAAGATGGGGTCTAGAGCATGTAGATTTAGCTGGGTTAAATCACAATAATCTATAAATCCCCGCTGCAATTTGTGTTCAAGAAATAAGTTACCATCTTCATTAAAGCTTCCATCACATTCAATATGAACGGGAGCAAAAGCCATCGATGACTCAATAATATCCTGCCAAATACTTTGATAAAAGTATACGTAAGTAAATTTCTCAAAACTTGTTTCTCCTGCTCGCTCTTCTGCAATTCTCCGGAATGACTCACTAGATGCACATAATTTAATGATGCTTCTGATTAGATCCTTACGGTCGTCTGGTCCGAAGATTATTGCATCATCGACGCCGTAAAAAAGTCTTTTAATTATTGCTCCGCCATCAGAAGACGTTAGATCATTGCGAAGTAATGAATAAAGTTCGTCTGCTTGTTCGGCATCCTGAAAATATGTGATTAATCGAATAATCTGTTTTTCATACTGATTAGATGTATTAAAGGCATCAATGAATTTTTCAATGATCAAATACTTACTAATGGCGCCAATCTCCATCAGTTCGTCATTACTATAATATTTTATACAGTTGTATAAATCAAGCGGTTCCGCCTGCTCGATATTTGATAGGCAATTTGTCTTTAGTTCACCAATACGTTTAATTAGTATCTTGAGTTCCTCCAGAAATCGGATGTAAAACCTATATCTTTCGTCTTTCCAAAGACTAGACATCTCTGTATAAAATTCCGGATCATCGCGAAGCATTCGTTCGAATTCACCCAATTGGAGGAGATTGTACTCGGACCCCGGAGCTTCTTCCAACGCCAATACTTCAAAAAATCTGTCGAAATTTTCTGTAAAAGCCTCAAATAATACCGGATATCGATTTCGATATTGCGATATTTTTGAGACAATCAACGATGTTTCCTTGCCACAATGATCTTTCGTCATTTCCACTTCCTTTGTGGAAATTCCCGTCTGTTCAGAGGTGAATAATCCCTGAATATTTTTGAAAGAAATACTGTTATAGAGTTTATTTCCTGTAAAAAACCTTAAGTCGGTTTCTAACTCACTTACAATTCTACTTTCTGTTGTAGTATAATTCTTAATCTCTTGGGCTGAAAAAGATTGAGCAAATAATTTTTCTCCGCAAGGATATACAATAGAAATCAGCTCTTTACTCCTGGTGCCTGCAGAATCTGGTATCTCAGCCGGATATCGCTCCTGGTCGTTGTAGTACCCATAAAATGTTCCATTACCAAACTTAGCTATATATTCTTTTCCTTGATCAGTAAATTGGATCAAACTACCTGTGAATATATCCTGGCTTTCATCGCTTTCAATGCCATGAAAAAATACAGGATCAATCACAGATTTACTTAAAATAATTCGGCTATGTCCAGGTGTTAAAAATGGAATAAAAAGCCCGTCTGTGATCAAATCACCAAAATAATCACCAATAGGTTTCCCTTTCGTATCAACTAAAACACTTCCCCCACTCTCACTCGTCTCAAACAATCCCAGCACTGCCAGCGGCGTATGGATCTGATCCCACTGCCTTTTCGTCAGCCGGGTGCCACTTCCATAGTCCATCAGGTTATCGCTTGTGCCTTTGGCCAGATCGGGATACTCGTCCCAGCTGTGCTGCAGGCCAAAAGCGCCATGGCCCAGCTCATGAGCCACCACCCGGATAAAATCGGAGGCATTCGAACGAACAAATCCCAGGTTACGGCCTCGTGGCATGTAGCCATCATATTCGGCATCGAGCCTGGGCACCACCACGATCGTCAGGACCGGGGAGTCTTTGCTACCCTTCTGGATCAGGTCATCCAGGGCCTGGGCCACATTTCGCATCTCCTTATTAAATTGACCGGTAGTTCCTTTACCGGTAGCCAGGATGCCATCTTCATTTTCATCAAAAACTACTTCCTGGTTTTCCAGGATCTTCACTTGCCAGGAAGCTATCGCCGGATTGTAGATCTTATTTAATCCGGTGGCCAGCGTAGCGGCATCAACCGGTACTTCGGCACCGTTGATCGGGATAATATTGACACTAAGCAGCTTGAGCGGATAACTGGCGACCTTCATCCCACCAAGCGTATGCAATGCCGGATCTGACAACGACTGACCCAGCACATATAATGCATCCAAATCACCATCATTGATCGCCGGCACATCCACCTCCAATTTGTCACCATTCATACGAGGGGTGAGCCGATAACCACTATGGGTCTCAAAGAAAAAAGAATCTGCCGTCGTCTGACTCCGGTCCACCAAAACCCGCTCGCTGGTGCCCAGCAGTAAGGCCTTCCAGGGCATATGATAGTCTTCGATGTGACCATAATCTCCGAGGGACGCTTCCGGAAAATAGGGGTCCAGGCCACCCGGCTCCTCAGGGTGTTTCTCGAAAGAAACCGTGCCTAATTCCCCCAGGTTTTCCTCCAGATCTGATGTGAGCAGATCACTCTCCACATACACGGATTGATCTACCTGACCATAGATCTTACCATCCGTTCCTATGTAAGTGGTCGGTCCGCTCACTTCGGAGTCAACAAATACATCTCCAGCCAGTTCGTATCCATCTCTGACTAGCAAAGTACTTATGCCTTCCGGAGGTTTTAAACTAAGCGGAAAGGTATGGATGACTTCCTGACCCAGGCTGTCCAGGGTAATTACTTCGGTTGCTCCATTGGTATTGATACGAACCATGACGATGGAGTCAGAAAATTCTTCCAGGTCATAAGCAAGATCATCGATCCCTCCTATTTCAGCAAAAAGGTCCCGAAGGTCTCCGATGTTAATGAGCAGGTTGTCATCTGTATCATAGATCGTATTCACCAGACCACCCATCATCCGGAAGTCGGAGTTTACCTGCACATTGATCAATTCGACGGCAATACGGGGGCGCACAATATTGAAAAAGGGCGTAGCGATAGACCCAAAGCCGTTGTATCCCAAACCATTGAAATACACATCTTCCAAGACCAGAATAAAATCACCTGCCAGGATAGAATCTCCGTTAAGAAGCTCATGGTCAAGGGGATCGGTGTTTTCATTTTGCAGATCGACCGGTATGCCACAACTATCTGGTAAAACTTCTGGAAATGGAATGGTTGAGACCGTATTACTCCAGAGCATACTCCCATCCGGGCATTGCAATCCGACCCGGTAACGGTCTGCCGGCAATTCCGAACCAAAGATGGCCACTCCGCCGTCAACTGCTGGATACCAACCCTGATCACGCCAACCGGTTGTATCACCGGAGTACCGGCTCTGCACCAGGATTTTATCTGACTGGAAGTATTCCGCCACTTCCCAGGTCAGATCAATCCCGGCTTCACCGGCAATGGTCAACGATAGCTGGGGACGGTTATTTGGATCAGCACAAGGAGAGGATCCTGAGGGTAAATCCCAACCTCCGGAAACAGTAAAAGTGCCGACCGGACCGATCCCATTATTGATAAACTGATAAAAACCCAGGGGGTCTCTCACTTTGATCCGGGTCAGATAAATTTGACTACTGTCCAGCGGTGGATCTGAAAGTTGATATAAATAGGTAGTGCCAAATGTAGTAGTCCGGAAAAAAGGAAAGGTACTGTTCACCACCTGATCCGGAGTCATCGGAGATGATTTAGGCTGAGCAAAAATCTCCAGTTCATACTCAGCCATAAATACCTGGGGATGACGCGGACTCCAGTTGAGGGTAAAGAAAGGACTTTGATGGAGAGAGACGATGCCCAGTGTATAATCATCGTCTGGCAATTGATAAACCGGCTCGATCGGTCTCCATTCGGGTACATCAAAACGCTGAACGGTCACTGCAGTGCAGGCCGTATTGGATATTTTGGTATTCCGCAACAACTCATATACTTCCACACATAAGGTGTAGACGCCTTCCGGCAAAGAGTTTTGGCCGGTGCCGGCAGTTGCCAACCGGTCGACGGAAAACAAAGTGGCCAGGGCAGCCCCATCCAACGTGATTATTTGTCCCGGCTCAAGCGTGACAATCGTGGGAAGATTGGGATCGGAAGCAATAGAAATTCCCGGTCCGTCCAGGTAGATCTGCACTCTTGCATTCAGAGGAGCATTATCCAGGTCATTAAATTGCAGATTTATTTGAAGCGGTGCATTTAGGGTGAGCGACTGATACCACTGGTGAAGGTAGGTAGGTAATGCTGGGGTGGTTACATTGACTGTTGCGGTAACCGGGAATAATTGTCCCCGAACCGGTGCCAAACTGCTCAGAGTAATAATCAAGAAAATAATAATACGACGGGATCGCTTCAGGGAAGACCAAAAGTTGTTGACAATTTTTTGATATCTTTTTATTCGATGCATTAATTGAATCTAAAATCAGCCGGGGCACTGGTTGCCCCATCGGTAAAATCCAACCTTATTTTATAAATAAATCCCGCTTCTCTTTCCGGCATTGAAATCCGGTATTCGTATATTTTCCAATTTGTATCTGTGTCCTCTATCGTTAAATCGTAGGGATAAATATATTGGTCAGTATAAAACCGGAGACTGTTATCCGATGACTTAAAAATCCTGACCGCCTGCAAATCCGACCGGGCAGGATAGGACCAGCTAAAAATGAGTTCTTTATCGCGGCGATCCCAGGAAATAACCGGATCACGAGGTGCCTGCCTGATTTTATTATCTACTCTCCTTCCCTCTACTACATTGGATAAAGAATAATTACCACTATGGTCATTTACCCGGATGCGGTATTGCACTTCCTGACCAGCCTCCAGACTGCTGTCAACAATTTCCTGCTGAAAATAAATTGAAGGATCAATTTCAAGTGACACTTCCCTCCAGATCGTATCATCTAAATTACGCCTCTGGACAAAATGTGTTTCCACATCGGCACTACCACTTAGGCTAATTTTCAGGATACATCCGTCAATCTCCGACCGGGTAGAGATTATGGTGGGTTTTGCCGGGCTGATCGTATCCGGTAATATAACCTCACTTAATTCAGAATCGGGAGAACGGTTTCCCACCAGGTCCTCTGCTCGCACGAGGTAAAACCCGCGATCATGCAACATATCCAGAGGCAGGGTATGATGATAAACGGTATCCGGGATTGCGTATGTGGTGAGTTGAATTATTTCATCTTCCACATATCTTTTATAAAATACCCGGTAACCAAAAAGATCCTTTTCCCGGTTTGGCTGCCAGGTGATTACCACTGACCCCAGAGAATCCACCAATGCACTTACCTTTTCCGGTGGCAGGGGTGGCTCTTTGTCCGGTAAAAGCCCGAAAGCCGGTGGTCCGGTATAGATTCGACCGTCCAGATCATGAATTTGAAGGATGTAATAATTGTTCTGTTCTGGAAAAATATCGGAATATCCGGATCTCAAATAATCAATGGTATCGATAGCCATAAAGGCACTATCCGGATGTTCTGCTCTTAAGATCACCAGAAATTTAATTTGATCCATGTCTTCTCCTTCCGGCTTCCAGGACAGATAGATAGCGGTATCCCCAACGTTCTTTACATTAGTAATAAATGGCTGTCCGATGTTCAGGCGTGGCCTGGCCTGAGCTTCGATAGGTCTGGAGTAGGGTCCGTATTCACCAAAAGAATTAATGCCCCGAATTCGATAAAAATAACTCTGATCATTAGTCTCCACGGTATCTTTAAAAATCACTGTTGCCCCCTCGGACCAATCTCCTTGCTCAACAATAGCTACCGGCCGGTCATTTAATTTCTTCCATTTGTCACTTCCATCACTACGTTCAATATCGAAACCCACATAGCGCGAAGGATCATGACGAATGTCCCAGGAAATCGAAATAGAATGATCTTCCGGATAACTATAAATGTTATTCACCGGCAGAGGATCGGGAATGCAGGAAAATCCTCCAAGAATTGTCGCTGACTTACCCACACTATTAATTACAATCTCATAAATATTTATTTGTGCAGGATCATAATCAGTATCGGTCCAACCTAATTTCAGGTATTCTGCCAGGTTAAAATTTAAATCCGCCAGGTACAAAAGCAATCCATACCTGGAAGCGCTCACCTCTGAAGCCGAAAATTCACCTAATATTCCAGCCGGGTTTTCCGTCTCTTCAAAAAGCAGGTGATAAGCAGCCTGAAAATCCTCAGGTGATTCCGAATCAATCTTAAATGAATTGTGTGCCGGAACTACGAACTCCCGACGGATAATCAGGGTATCGTCACTCTGGATTGATTTCTTTATCAAGGTAAATCCCGATTGCATCGCTGCCTGGAACATTTGCCACGAGCTGGGAGCCCACCGCAATTGCAGGTTTCCTGCTCTCATATTGCAAAGGAGATAGATATCTTCTAAATCGCCACTTATTGGGTTCTCCTGTCCGAAAAGGTTAAGCCCTATGAGGAGAGAAAATGCCAGCAAACAACGTTTGATATTATTCATAGGCATCAATTAAATAGGTTTGCGATGTCTCTGCTAATCTTAAATCTCCTACCTGATACGTCCACCTTATAGTCATTTGCGCCGGATGCTGCCAGCGATTTTTAAACGCCTGACCCAGCTCCCATGCACTGATATTGGAATTATCATATTGACCTGTGGCCGAATTGTAATTACTACTGGTTTGAAACCCATTGGGTGTGCCAAAGTAGATGGTAAAATTTGGATCATTGAGATCGAAATAATTTTGGAGGACCATCTTCTGGATAAGGGTATCCAGAAACTCCAAATGCACGGTTGAAGTTAATCTCTGAGCGATGCCTACGGGATCAATAAAGACCGGTGATTCACCCAGTTCATCTGGAACGATCACTTCGATCTTTGGCAGATTACCCTCTACAAACTGCGTATTCGAAAATTGATTAAAAAAGAAGAGATGATCAGATTGGTGCAATGCCGACGGACTTATATAAGGATAAGTTTGGGTATTCTGCAATCCGGAAATTTCGTATTCGTATTGCAACAAAGGAACCTGATCATTGTTCCCGGATAGCTCCAGTTCATCGAATAGCTCGGACCGATTATTCATCACAATCGCCTGCTGTTTCGGTTGAGGCAATTCTTCAAGGCGGTTAAATGCAACCGCTAATTTATCCTCAAGGCGGTCATAACTACTGCAGCGAAAATAAATGGGGTCAATAATATCCTTGTCATTAGAAATAATTCGGATCACATACAATTGACCATGTTCCATCCGCCCGGGCGGCATATCCCAGGTCAAGATCTTGTCATTTTTGTTATACGCGCATTTACTATCAAATGACGGAATATCCCCGGACTTACAAATGATGCGAGCTACTACCTCCTTGCCGTCAAAAATCGGGCTCATCCCCTTCTTTAATTTAATTAATCCCTGACCGTTATTCTGTTCAGGGTAATAATTAGACATTTTATTCAGGGGATAGGAATACTCAATATTATAGGAAGGGATCTTTTCCGGGTAGTCACCGGTAGTAAATAAATATACCGTGTCTTGTGAGGTATTCCCCTCCTGATCCTCTACCGGACTCCAGGAAGAACCCTGGTCAATGGACTGCTGAAAATAAGCAACGGGATTGATCCATACGTTGCTATTGGGAGGCCAGGTTTCCTCCGGAATATAAGTGACGAAAGTATTATCCTCTGAAAAAACTTTCTCACACCGGACAGAAGTTGTAATCCCATCCTTCTGATAATACGCAAATCCAATTTTCGAATAGTCAATTCCAGAATTTCCAGTGTAATCACTTTTTTGATCATCTTCCAATCGTACCTGAAATAAGGAATTTCCCAAATCATCGGGAAAAGAACGGTAAAATGGGACACCTCCGGAAAATGTAATGTCCTGGGCTACATTTAAAGGTTGTTCATTCTGAGGAGCGATGACTGCATCGAATACATTTAATTCGATATTATTTTTTTCAAGTATACATTGATTTCCAAAAGAAGCCTCAATTTTCGCCCGGCCTTTAATCAATCCCCCCAACACCCTGAATTTAACAGCCACGGCAAACTCACCATAAGTAGGTCTTGGAGCTTCCAGGTATATTTTAAAAGCTGCCATCAGATCGAGGATCGGGAATTTCTTTACCCCTGCGTTGATCCCAATTGCACCATTGATGTAGGCATAAACCTGCCCTTTGCCATACCATTGCTGCAATCCAAAATCCGGATCACCACTGCAGGAATATCCTTCGTAATTGCGGATATTAATATCCAAACCAATAAGAATATGCAACTTGTAGTAAAAAAATAAAAAATTTTTCTCTTCCGGATCACCCAGGTCCAGATGAGCTCCAAATGCCATTCCGGCCAAATCATCTGAAACATCAAAATTGCGCTGACCAGCATTACTAAAAACATTTCGAATTTCCGATGGCAAAGGAGGCATATCCGGCACATTATAGCTACCGGCACAGAAATAAGCATTCGTCTCCAATCCAACGATCGGAATAATCAAACCGAGATCACCTGGTACTCCCGGTTTGCCAACATGGATATACCATTTTTCACTGTCAATATACAAAGTGAGATGACCGCCTCCGACTACCTGCCTTTTAAGGTCAATATCTATTTCAGCATTTAATAAAAATAAATCATGTACATTATCGTAGAGCACAGTACAGCTGAAATAAACCGGGACAAATTCCTTACTTATTTTATCGAGAGTAATTTCGTTGAACATCTGCCCTTGCACATCAAACTTAATGCTGTCAAGACCACCATCCCCATTAAAATTAAAGGAAAGCACTGCGTTCATATTGATGATATTCGACTTTCCCGGAGAAGCAGCGATAGCCATGAGCCGAATACCAAATCCCACCTGCTTATCTGGAATATATTTTACTCCAAGGAGGGAATAGCCCAGTAAAGACTGGTTGGTGCCCAGCGGCGTATTTTGGTATTGGGCAGTGTCGGCCAGATCAACCGCTTTAAAATCGATGTCTGCGATTCCCCGGCCTACCATCCCGTTACTGATCGCACCACCGATTCCGTACAAATCCAGCGCACCCATCGAAATGCCTTTCTCCAGATTTAAATAGAGTAATTCAAAATTGTAAAAACGGGTACTATCGACATTTCCAAAAATAGCGTTGGCATAAATTCCGGCATTAAAATCGCATCCGGAATGCGGGTCGTAACCCATGGATTTTATCGATACTGCCGCATTGCCCTGAAAACCACTTCCATAAACCGGATCTTCATCAAACCAGTGTAACTCTACACTACCGCCCCAGGAATTAGTTGCAATGCAGAGGCCTACCCGTTCCACTTCTGTCCGGTCATACTTTAATCGCTGGTCGGCATCGTATACGCCGAAAATATTTACACCTGCTTGTCCCGAAATATTAAATCCCTGATCTCCAGAAAAACTGGCGCCACCATAAAAATGAAATAGAAAGTTTCCGTCCACGGTGTTTCCTGCGGCCACATCACTGATGGTAAATAATACCGGTCCAAATGGAATATCGATTTGGCGTGGCACATGCCAAAACCCCACATCTTTAATGACTGGGCTGGTACTTTGTACGGTAAAATTTTCAAAATAAATACCCGAACTATCCGTGGATGGTTTTTCCGATTTCACCGGCCATACTTTTGCCGGATCCACTCTGCCACATAAATTTACCTGAACCACATATTCCTCCGTCTCCACGGACCGGCCTATTTCCAGAAAAGAACCGGGAAATAATTCAAATGCATCTTTCAGGACCGGAAAATTCAATGTATCTCCCGGTTCTACCAAGGCATTGGCTACCCATCCATTATTGAATACACCTGCTACATAGCCAAGTCCCGAATCGCTATGGCCATCGTCTAACACGGATACCGTTACCCTGCCACTTACCTGCAGCGATTTTACCGAATTTTTCAAAATATCAACTTCTGCCCTTTCAATGGATATCCGGGCAACACCAATATTACCTTTATCCAGACTCAACAATTTCGTGGCGGCCGCCTGACCGGTCACTCCGTACCGATCGATAAATAAATTATGTACCTCGATGCCAAATTCATCTTCCGTCTGCAAATCGTAAAAACGGTCCAGCTGAACTTTAAATGAACTAATATATACGCCTTGCCATTGAGCATATTCAAATCCATCATTATTACTGGAAAAATAATTATTGGGAAAAGGGAGTCCGGCCGTTGTTTCCATTTCACTGCCATCAAAGATCGCATCTCGTACGGTGAAGATGACCTGGTCAACCCCTTTGATTTTAAATGGTTGATTGAAATTCACACCGGCAGAAATATTCCGAAAATCATTTACTGTCGTGGTTAGATCCGCAGAGAGATATTTTTTGGTATCCCGGCCAAACGCATCTACCGGATACACCAGGCTCCGGCTCAAATACACGGCCATGTCCAATGAGGCTGATTCAAATCCATTGCAGGATATCCGGGCAACACATCCCCTTTTAGTGCGAAAATTATATCCTTTCAAGATAAGCAGGGTTTCATTACTGCCATTTACCGGAATGGGAACATCTCCGATCAGTCCCAGGGTTGCCTCTATAAAACCACCGGTTCGGGTGAAAGTGATTTCCGGTGCACCAAATATCAAAGGAGGCGCACCAGCATATTCCACCTTCATAAATACGTTCTTCAGGTAAGCCACCAAACCATCAAACTCCATGCGTTCGATGCCAATAGATATTTTTACACCGCTTTCGGTAGGATAAACCATACCCACTGGAAATTTTACTTTTTCCAGTCCGGTGAGGGCAGCGATAAGATGACCTCCGGCATCGAGTTGATTAAAGAATTCATCCGCTTTCTTTTGCACTTTAATCTCATCCGAATTTAGGAACGGGAAATTTTTATAAACACCGGTTGGAATGCTATCTGAAAAAAAATAATCGGCGATTGCTTCCAGGTTGGAATGCCGTACCAGATCCCAGAGTGCTGCATCCGTATTGAGAAAGAGTTGTCGCTGTTGATTCAAGGTTACTCCATGCGTCCGATTTTCAATAGCTGCCAATGGCTGATCGAATCGGGGAAGTAATTCCAATCCCTGTAATGTGTCACCCGCAGGTACAATTGCCTGCAGACTTGTGTGGATGAAAATAAGGAAAACAGAAATGATGCCTTTCATTTTTGTCCGGCTTGAAGATTCAACACATAACGAAGATTAAATCTTGATTCAGAAAATGCTTCAATATTTTCACCCCGGTTGGAATAAATAATTCCATCCATTTGCAGGCTTTGTCCAGATTGCAATTGCCAGGAAAACCCCAGCCGGGTTTGAAATAGGTTTCCAGTCACCTCCTGCTGGTTAGAAATGTTCCTCTGCCGGTTCCGGCTGTAGGAAAAGCCCAGCATTGATCTGATTTTATTTTTCTTTAAGGTTTTACTCGAATTTAAGGCAATGCCTTCCTGATGTTGGTTGATCTCAGCCATTTCAAACCGGTTTAAGAAAAGTTGAAGGGACGATGATATGCCGGTTGACTTCCAGATATTTTGATAAAGAAGTGTAAAATTCTGAATATCATTTACCTGCTCCTGAATTTCATCAGTGGTGGTGATCGTTTGATTTTTCTGGAGAAAATAATTGAAGGCAATCTGATTGGATGAGGATATCCGGTAATGCAGGCCTCCACTATGATTTAGATTGGTGAGCGCTAATTCGGTAAGGGTATTGGGATTATTCGGGTTCAGAATCCGGACCTGTCGATTTACCGCCGAAAAATTAGAAAACCCCAGATTAATAAAGACCTTTTCCGTGATCTGATAATTTGCGTACGCAGATCCGATAATCCTCCGGTATTCATCCGATTTGTCCGCAGCAATATTATTCCGCTGAAAGCCTCCGTTGGCAATCAAAGAAAATTTATTGTTGAATAATCGGGTAACCAGCCCTCCGGTAAAATTCTCCTGATCATCCTGAAAAAAGAGGGCACCCAATGTTCGGTATCCCGGATCGATTTTTTCATAGGTCAGAGATAGCTGGCCAAAACCGGTTTGAAATTCTAGCTTGGTTTCGAGCGCATTATTCCACCGGGTGGATTTATTGGCCTGCAGTAATCCCAGAAATGATTTAAATAGACTGACATCATAAATCTCTAACCGATCCGGTTGCTCCGTAAAACCACTGGTCGAATAAGTAATCTTCAAATCAACCTTGTCCGCTACATTTTGCTCGATATTGGTACTAAAAATGACATTTTCACCGGCATCAATATTAAAGGTACTATCCAGTAAATTTTGGGGTACGGATCCTGGATCATCCCAACCCTTAAATAAAGAAAATTCGATCCGGCCTTTACTAGTCGGAGAATATCCAGCCAGAACTCCCCAACCCTTTCTCTTGTACAGGGTGTTTACATTTTCAAATCCACGGTAGTCATTTATCTGTGCCCGTTGTAGTCTTCCATAAAAAGCTTTGCCATACCATTTCTCCTTTCCAACCTCCCCACCTACTCCCCGAAAGGAATGATTACTGAAGGAATACTTACCCAGCTCCATTTGGCGGTCACCCAAATGCAATGTATACCCACGATAGGAAGGACTGATCCCAGCAAAGCCAAAAGACGGCAGGGTGACATTGAAAGCGGTACCTCCGGACGAATAAATAAAACTTAATGGCGTGTTGACACCAAGTAAACTAATATTCAGTCCGGCGCTCAACATACCGGTAAAAGGTGCCGAGCGATCAACAGCAAGATTGGAAGAATACGTGGAAAGTTGAATGCCCGCACTGCCAGTGATGGATAAAGGATCCTCCAATCTGGAAGACAGCGCTTCGATCGCCTGGTCAATATCCTGAGCGACCAGAGAAGCAGGTATCAGGAATAAGAAAATCATCAATACAGAAAACCAACCATGATGAAACGAGCCAACGATTTTCCCGGAGCCATAGGCGAGGTAGTTGAGGAGTGGCGGATTTCGATGGTACATGGTCTAGTTTTGTGGTATATCACCAGCACGCAACTCCAGGAGACAGTGCTCCTGGCCTCAGTACCGGTGTTGTAGCGTCAGCAATGCATACGCGTAAACGATTATACTAAATATTATTTTTACAGAAAAGAATCAGACAGTAAAGTTTTTGCTTCGACAAGCTCAGTAGGTTCAGCCCTAAAGAAGGTACCAACGGTACCAGGTGTCCCAGGAGTACCAGAAACCTTGCTGCCCAATGAACTTCTGACACTGAGCATCGGACACGGACATTCTCCCGTCTCTTCGAGTATTCAGCATTCAGGGGACAGCAGGAAATAGGGTACCAGTAGTGCCAGATATACCATCAGTATCCGACGCCTGCTTAACCTTAGCCTATCGCCTGGCACCGGGCATTATGCACCCGACATCTAACATCTTGTGTCACCCCTACAGGGTTCCGGTTTGATATCCTACTTGACTTTCTACCATACTTTCCTTCGGGGTTTCAGTTTGATTGTACAATCAACCCACAGGCAATACATTGGAACGATTCCCCAGATAATGAATTTAGCATTCACCGAATGCAAAAACCGATACTCGACATCGGACTCCGGGCATCCGACACCGGGCAACCAGCATCCACCATCGAACATCTTTTCTTACTTTTGGAAAAACAACGATCCTGAAAAAGAGTACCTCCATATTTCTATTGGCAGTGATGCTAATTCCAGCGGTACTATTCCTGGGCTATCTCAAATGGCAGGAAGAGGAATTAGAGGAAAAACTGGAGGACAGGATCGAACAACAAATCGAAAATCAGACGCTCCTGGTGTTTAGTGTAGATGGCTTGCAGCAGCTATACTGGGAACACGAAAAAGAATTTCAATACAAAGGGGAAATGTACGATGTGATCGATCGGTATGTCCGAGGAGATAGCGTTTATCTCCTTTGCTTTCATGACCGGGAGGAAAGTCGCCTGAAAAAACAATTATATAATTATCTAGCCCGCCAGCACGATAAAAATCCAGCTCAAAAGCAAACGGAATCAAGGATTTTTGCATTTCTGTCCAAATTGGTTCCATCTTATTTGATCCGAGAGAAATTTTCCAGTGAAGAGGTGCACCAGCAATTGCCGGAAGGCCTGATGTCTTATTTTTACCGCCGGGATGATTGCGGGCCCTCCCCGCCCCCTCCCGAAGTATGATCTCATATCAATTTGATTGAAAAGCTTTACTTTTTCACTTCCACCTTGGGATGAAACTATTCCAGTCTGATATACTATAAGTGCATACTCAGACTGGGGGGATAAGCTGACTTCGGTCATTTCAATGCTGTTCTTCCAGTAATTATCATTTTTCTTTAGCGTTCCCCGCTCCTTAAGTCAATGGGGATCAAACGATTGATTTATAAATCGAGATATTGGCATTGCCACTCGATCAAAAAAGAATACTAAATGAGATATTTCATTTTCATAATATCACTTGCCGCGTTATCTAATTTACCGGCACAAACCCTGACCGTCCTCGACCGGGATACGGATGAACCCCTCGTCCTCGTCACCATCAGCAGTGATAGTCCATCTGCCTTCATCACAACTGACGAACATGGGCAAGCGGAAATCGGCGCTTTTAAAAGTGCGGATAAAATGGAGATTCGCTATATCGGTTATAAAACGGAAATCACTGATTATGCCACCCTGGAGGCGAATAATTTTATGTTGAAAATGTTTCGATCCGGTTTTTCAGTCGATGACATTGTGGTTACCGCAACCCGTATCCGGCAAGATTCACGTGACCTTCCCTATGCAGTGACTACCCTGGACCGGGACCAGATCGCTTTTCAAAACCCACAGACTGCAGCCGATCTTCTGGGTGCTTCAGGAGAAGTATTTATCCAGAAAAGTCAACAGGGAGGGGGTAGTCCGATGATCCGCGGATTTGCTACCAATCGCCTACTATATACGGTTGATGGAGTACGGATGAATACGGCCATTTTCCGGGGAGGAAATATCCAGAATGTCATTTCACTTGATCCCTTCGCAATCGAAAATACGGATGTTTATTTTGGTCCTTCTTCGGTCATCTATGGCAGTGACGCCATCGGTGGGGTTATGACTTTTCAAACCCTGACTCCCCGTTTTTCCTCGACAGAAAGCACGGAGTTTGGTGGTGAAGTTTTGGGACGTTATGCTACCGCCAATCAGGAGAAAAGCGGTCACCTGCATTTAAACATTGGTGGTAACAAATGGGCTTCCTTAACCAGCATAAGTGGAAATGACTATGGCGATCTCCGAATGGGAAAGAATGGCCCTGACGATTATCTGAGACCGGTGTATGTCGAACGAATCAACGGGGAGGATGTAATCATTCAAAATGAGGATCCCCTGGTTCAAACACCCAGTGGCTACCAACAGCTCAACCTGATGCAGAAGATCCGCTTCAGCCCGAACGAGCGCTGGGAATTTGATTTCGGCTTTCATCTTTCGACCACTACCGACTACAGTCGCTATGACCGTCATCTGCGTACACGGAATGGTGATCCCCGATACGGAGAATGGAGCTACGGTCCGCAAAAGTGGCTGATGAATCTCCTGGAAATGGATCATACCACCGGGAGTGCTTTGTTTGATGAGCTAACGATCCGGCTGGCGCAACAGCATTTTGAAGAAAGCCGTCGGGACCGGAATATCAACAGCATAGAAAGGGCGGTAAGAATAGAAGCAGTGGAAGCCTGGTCAGCGAATGTCGATTTCCTCAAACGTTTTAATGCTCAAAGCAAACTGTACTACGGACTGGAAGGAGTCATCAACCAGGTAAAATCTACCGGAATAGACCAGAATATAGAAACCGGTACGGAGACTTCTGGTCCGTCGCGCTATCCCCAGGCGAACTGGTCTTCACTCGGAGCCTATGTCACCTATCAGCAGCTGATTGCAGAAGGTCTCAACTGGCAAACCGGTTTACGATATAGCCAATTTAAAATTGACGCCGATTTTGACACCACCTTTTATCCCTTTCCATTTTCGAAGGCAAAACTGAACAAAGGCTCGGTTACCGGCAGCATGGGACTGGTGTACCGTCCCGATCCCAGCCTTAGTCTTTCTGGGAATTTTGCGACCGGATTCCGGGCACCCAATGTGGATGATATTGGCAAAGTATTCGACTCCGAACCTGGTGCAGTAACTGTACCTAATCCGGATCTGGAGGCCGAATATGCCTATAACCTGGAGCTTGGAATAACCAAAGTGTTCAGTGAGGTGGTTAAGATCGATCTGAGCGCCTACTATACCCTGCTGGAAAATGCCTTAGTGCGCCGCAATTACACCCTCAATGGTTTGGACAGCATCGTATATGATGGGGAGTTGAGCCAGGTGCAAGCCATTCAGAATGCCGCCGAGGCCAAGGTACTTGGTCTGCAGGCCGGGGTGGAAATTCGTCTGGGCCGGGGATTGGTTTTAAACTCTCAGCTGAACATCCAGAAAGGTGACGAAGAGCTCGACGACGGCACGTCCAGTCCTAGCCGGCATGCCGCTCCTACCTTTGGCGTGACTCGCCTCACCTATCAGCAGCACAAACTACAGGTGCAGTTTTATGCGATCTATAGCAGAGGAGTCGACTTTGCTGATCTTCCCCAGGAGGAACAGGGAAAAACAGAGATTTACGCAGCCGATTCAGACGGTAATCCTTACGCACCAGGTTGGTATACGATAAATCTCAAAGGTTTGTATGCCCTAAGTCCTGCGATTAGTTTGAATGTCGGTATGGAAAATATCACGAGTCAGCGATACCGGCCATATAGTTCCGGGATAGCAGCAGCGGGCAGGAATTTGGTCCTTTCGCTGAGGGTGAAAGTGTAGTGCGACCTAAGTTTCTTGTGTAGTATTGAAGAGAGGTGTTGAAACTTGTATTCCGGTAAACAAATTACAGTAACTTTCATTATCTTATTTATCCATTTTAAATATTTTAAGATCATTTATTTGATCTTATTCTTGAAATTCGTTTCTAAGGTAAATTCAATAAGCACACCAGCCCGCTTAAGATTCCCGGAAAGTGAACGTTTTTGTCAGGAAACTGATATCTTAACAGGAAATATAATCTCGTACCGGTGAAACTTGTATTGGAAACAAATCGAACGATACTGAAGCCATTTGAAGGAGATGAATCCGAACTGTTTCATAAATTAAGTTGCGATTCCTTCATCAGAAAATACTTATGGGATGATGAAAAGATCTCAATGAAAGTGGCAAAGGATGTCATAAGTAGAAGTACCCGGTATTTTAAAAGGAACGGGTTTGGGATATGGAAAATAGAGTACATAGAGATCGATGAAATAATTGGCTATGCCGGATTATGGTATTTTTTCGAAGAGGAACAACCCCAATTAATCTATGCGTTGCGGGAAAACTTCACAAAAAAAGGAATAGCAACGGAAGTAGCAAAGCGAATGGTGCACTATGCATTCGAACAACTCAATTATAAATATCTGATAGCTTCTATGGATGAGATGCATCATGAATCGCAAAAGGTCGCTTCCCGAATTGGTATGAAATTATTTAAAAGAGAAGAATTAAACGAGAAACCCACTGTATTCTACAAAATCAACAACCGATACATAAATAAATGGAATAACTATGGATCCCAAAATCAGCCTGACCATTAAAATTTCTACTTTGAGTTATTTCACATTACCATCACCCGAACGCTACATTCGATATTGATTTCAGCGTAGAGTGTCGGATAGCAAAATGAAATTAAGAGAAAATACAGTCGGAGTAATAGGACTATCATCTGTCATCCTATTCTTGGCTTCCTTGTTGATCTTTGGAGTCGCAAATAATGAATTTAATTTAAAGGATGATTACGTCAGTAAACTTGGGGCCAGAGGTGAACCCAATGCTTTATTCTTCAATTTGTCAGGGTTTGTCACTGTAGGCTTACTTCTATTTGTTTTTGGTCTCAGTTATGGAAGATTGCAGAGAGATAATTTACTGTCCGTCTTGCTATCCTTGTTTGGTCTGGGATTTGCATTTACGGCCATCCCCATCGATATGCAAGTGTCCAACTCTACTATATCGAAAGCTCATATTGTAGCGATTTGTTTAGGATTGGCCTTTTGGCTCTTCGGACTTTCCAGGTTGGGTTATAATCAGCAATTAACAAAAAGGATCAGAGACCGGGCAAATTTGACAGCCATCATTCTGGTCGTGTCAATTATTGGATTCGCAATGGGGCTATGGTCTATGCCTGTCACTCACCGGTTGGTATTTGGGATTGTATTCAGTTGGACAACCCTAAGCTCCTTCGAATTAATTTATAAAAGGAGGGGAAATGAAACGAATTAGCAAATAATTGAAGTTGATGGACATGGTTTAACCATTAAAAGCAGATCAATTGTATGGAAAGATTACTCCGCTACATTGGTAAAGACATTCAAAATATACAGTTTGAGGATTGGCTAAGTCATAAACCGGAAGCTCTCCGCCCTGTTGCTGCAAAATGGTTTTCCAGCATTAAAAATTGCGGAGAGGATGTCCAGGATATCTTTCACGACGGCTATCCCATTGGTTGTGTTGATCATGCTCCATTTGCTTATGTCAATATTTTTAAAACTCATGTAAATGTGGGATTTTTCTATGGCGCCTTTCTTAATGATCCACATTATTTGCTTCAGGGAAACGGTAAACGGATGCGCCATATTAAATTGAAACCGGAAGAAAAATATAACGATCACGCCATTCTGACTTTGATCCGTTCCTCTTATCAGGATCTCAAGGACCGGCTACAATATGGATACTAAAAACTATTCATTCCTCATTCGAGGGTTAGTAAAGACACCAATGGACAAATGGAAACGATATTACGTTATATTTAAAGTCTAACCCAACGCGAACCTTGGATAATAATCTAATCTCAGAATCAACCATCCCCATCACGGCCACCCCGGCAACGATCTGGGAGGTACTTACGAACCCGGACATTGCCAAAGAATATTTGCACGGTGCAAAAATCGATACAGACTGGAAAGTGAAAAGTGCTATTACTTTGAGTGGTGAGTTCAATGGAAATAAATATGTAGAGAAAGGAATACTCTTAGAAGTCAGACCTTTTGTAGCAATCCGTTACACCCACTGGAGTCCATTTGACGGGTTGCCTGACCTGCCGGAAAACTACCGGATCTGGTCCTATTCTTTAGAAGCAAAGGGCAATAAGACGTTACTGAAAATCAGTGAGGACAATATTCCTACAGAAAAACAGAAAAATCGGTCCGATGAATTTTGGAGAGGAGTTCTGTTCAAAATCAAACAGCTCTGTGAACATAGAAAAATGCAAGGGTTCCGAGATACCTGATCAGTTGAATTGGATCGTCACCTTCACTTCCCTATTCAGACTTTCTCCTATATTTGAAGTTAGCATAGGGATTAATATTTCCCTTCCCCAATGTCAAATAGGGAGGAGATACTTTTAATCCTGGTTGAACGAAAAACTAAGCATGCGGGAGGAAAAAATTAAAATCTATGATTCCCTGGTTTCTAAATGCAGCCGTTTTGAAAGAAAGGGAAAGACTATGCCCTATACCTCGGCAAACGGCCATATGTTTTCTCTCCTGAATAAAGCAGGAGAAATTGGGATCCGGTTTTCAAAAGACGTACAGAAAAAGTATATGGAGGAATGGGACAGCACCTTTTTCAAATCATATAACTCGATTATGCACGGTTATGTCTTGATCCCCGAAAACATGCTTCAGGATCTGGATAATCTAGCCAGATATTTAAATGAAAGCTATGACTATGTCATGTCCCTTGAACCTAAATAGGTCTTTGGGATTTAGCTTGTTGGTCTTTGGATCTGTTGTTTATTATTGTGAATAGGTGGCTTCGCCGCTTGTCCAAAAAAGTAACATCAAATCATCTCAAATTGATCTGGCAACTGATATAAGACATATTTCTTGTTGATCTATTCTTCAATATTTCATATACATCCATAGATCCAAAAGTCGCTTAGGTCGTAATAAATTTTTAATTGAATTAAAGTGCTATAGTTTTAAAGGAAAGGGAAATAAATCCAGGTGATAAAATGAAAGCATTTATAAAAACAACTTATGGTGGACCAGAAATACTTCAACTGCAAGAAGTGGAGAAACCTCAAGGTAAAGCTGGACATTTACTTGTAAGAGTGATGGCTAATTCAGCCAATCCTGCCGATTGGCATATCATCCGGGGGAAACCATTATTTGCCCGGTTGTCTACCGGACTCTTCAAACCCAAACACAAAGTAGCAGGAGCAGACTTTGCCGGAGTAGTAGAAACGGTAGGTGCAGATGTCAGTCAATTTAAAGCCGGTGACCGGGTCTTTGGAGAAATGTTACTGGGCGGCGCCTTTGCTGAGTATGCCGTAGTCCCGTCGAGCGCCTGTGCTAAAATACCGGAAGGAAGTTCGTTCGAAGAGATGGCAGCTGTACCCATTGCAGGAGTCACCGCGCTACAAGCGTTGATCGAAAACGGCCAACTGCAGGATGGAGAATCGATTCTGATCAACGGCGCCTCCGGTGGTGTAGGTCATTTTGCTATTCAAATTGCAAAAGCGTATGGGGGAAGGGTGACCGGAGTCTGTTCCGAAAAAAATGTTGATTTTGTCCAGTCTCTGGGCGCTGATCGGGTCATAGCATATGACCGGGAAAACATTCACACGCATCAAGGCAAATACGATCTGGTCATCGACACCCATGGCAATCTCAATTTCAGCGATTTTGTGCGAATGGGAAGAAGGGGGGTCATCACCGGGTTTACTACCATTGGTCATATGCTATCGGTAATTCTTGCAAGATCTTTCAGTAAGTATTCTCTCAAACAATTTACCGCTCACGCCAACACCAAAGACTTTGAGACTTTAGCTGCACTGATCAGAGATGGTAGTATCAAAGTCCATCTGGAAAAGGTTTATCCATATACAGAAATACCTTCGGCCATAAGCTACATCGAGGCAATGCACACAAGAGGAAAAGTTGCCATGGTTTGGGAAAAATAGGAGGATACGGGGCTTGAGGCATTTCACATTAAATGCATGGTCATTGCCCTTAAGTTAAGCCTTAATTAGTCAGCAGAGAACCTCTCGCACATTATCCGAAGTCGGAGGATTGGGCTGTTGACCTGGCGCAAGTAAAATGGTTCAACTGAATATAACTCCGTATAGCAACTCCCGTGGGGTTGAATGAAACCGCGGACGTATCAGAATGAAATCCGAGAATCAATAGCAGTGTTTCGGACAACGTTATCGGGCTGAAAATCTGCCTTTGAAAAATTCTAAAATCTTCAATGTCTTTTGGTATTTATCGGACCAGATGCACTAAAAGTGACATGGGTAGCAAAAGCACAATGGGTAGCAGAAATTGAAAATCGGCTCCCTGCCACGGGGGCCAGATCTCCTAACAGCGAACATCGGGCATCGGCATCTGACACCTCCAATAAAGCCTATACCAGACAGACAAGGGTGCCCATTATTCATACCTTAATGTCTTTACCGGGTTGGACAAGGCGGAGCGCAATACATGGTAACTGACGGTAAGCAAGGCGATAGCCAGGGCAGAAATTGCGGCAATGAGAATGTAACTCAGCCCAAAATCGATTGTATAAGCAAAGTTTTCCAGCCAATTATTACTCACCATCCAGGCCACCGGTACTGCCAGAACAATAGCAAGTAAAATTAATAGCAATACTTCTTTCATCATCAAAAAAAGAATACTTCCAAGCGAAGCACCTAATATTTTCCTGATGCCTATCTCTTTGGTTCTTCGCTCTGAAGTGTATGCGGATAAGCCAAATAATCCGAGGCAGGTAATAAATACGGCCAGGTAGGTAAACCATCGGATCATTTTGGCAGTACGAGCTTCGGCAGCGTGCAGGGACTCGAAAGACTGGTCAAAAAAGAAATATTGAAATGGATGATCAGGCTCCAGGGTGATCCACTTTTGTTTTAACGATGCCAGGGTCTCGTCGACCGTAGCTGCGTTTAGTTTCAGACTGAATTGCGAGTACCAGGTCCTTTCCATGAAAAAATAAAGAGGTCCGATCGGCTCATGCAATGAATGAAAATGAAAGTCCTTCACCACTCCAATAACCGGAGCAGGTTCCCGGTCAACTGCCGGCATGGCTAATCTGTGTTCCAATGGGTTTTTCCAACCCAGTTGCGCCGCTGCGGTTTCATTGATCAAATATGCAGCACTATCCGTTGCCATATCTTTAGAGAATCCCCGTCCCTGCGCCATTTCTATTTCGTACGTATTCAGGAAATCTTCATCGACGATCAGACACCGCATGGACGGCTGGTCGTCTTCCGCTACCCCTACCGCCCGGTATGGGACACCATAGTCACTTCCCCCCGGTCGATTCGCCGAAGCGGTGACGTGCCGTACCCCAGGGATTTTAAGCAGTTCGTTTTTAATCATTTCAGCATTGGCGATGGTTTCCGGGGTACTCATCGGTATTACAATGATCTGGTCTTTGTTAAACCCCAGGTTTTTCTGTTGAATATAGGTCAACTGACCATTCACGACCAATGCAGCGACGATCAAGAAAGTGGCAATCCCAAATTGAAAGACGACCAGTCCTTTCCTGAACAGTGCCCGGCTCCCGATGCCGCTGAATTTTCTCACCAAATTACTTTCCGCATCCGGTTTAAGTGCCCGGTTCACTTTGACCGAAGCCAGCACCAAAGCCGGATAGAGACCGGCCAGGACACCAGTTAGCAAAACAATCGCAAGCAATCCTGCGGATAGTAAAGGATTCTGCAACATATGCAATTGAAGATTCCGTTCCAAAACAAGATTGACCGATGGGAGAGTAAGATGAGCTATTAGAATTGCGAAAATACCGGCTACAGCTGAAACGATCATAGCTTCGATCACAAACTGGTTGACGATCGACATTTTGGTAGCTCCGATGATTTTGCGGACACCGACTTCTTTGGCCCGGTGTGTGGCCCTGGCTGTGTAGAGATTGATGAAATTTGTGGCGGCAATAATCAACATCAAAATAGCCACCACCGAAAAGATGTAAAGATAGCTGATGTCCGAATTCGGGTTCATCTCCCGGTGCAACTTCGAATGAAGATGAATCTTTGTGATAGGCTGTAAAAAAGGGGTATAAGCCCGGGAAGTTTCTTCATCCAAATGCTGAGCCAACATTGCATCAATCTTCTGGGCCACCCGATCCCGATCGCCGCTTTTCCTCAGTAGCAAATAAGTATAATATTGGTTCCAGGTGGTCCAGACATTCCCCTGATCCGGGGGGACATATCCTTGCATGGGGGTTAGAAAATCAAAACGAAAATGAGAATGTTCCGGAATGTTCTCGATGACTGCGGTAATCTTCATTTCCTTCTGGTGGTCAAATTTGAGCGATTGACCAACCGGGTTTTCCCCGGGAAAATATTTGTTCGCCAGATCTTCTGTCAGGACCAGACTATTCACCCCCGATAGGGCAGTCTGAGGATCTCCAAAGATAAATGGCCAGCTAAAAATTTTAAAGACCGATGAATCGGCATATAGGCCTCCGCCCTCGTAATATTGCTCCGTTCCCTTGCTTACAATGGGTCTGCCAAAAAATACGAAGCGGCAGGCCAACTCCACGTCAGGAATACTGTTTTGCGCTTCGGGTCCCCAGGGTGCATTTATTTTTGCTATGCCGTTCTCAAAATTAGCTCCTTCTATCTGGGTAACCAGCCGGTAAATCCGGTCTGCTTTTTCATGGTAGCGGTCATAGCTTACTTCTTCCTGTACATAGAGAGCAATTAGCAGGCACCCGGCAAAACTGAGGGTCAGGCCAAGTATATTGATCAGCGTATATATGTGGTTTTTAATCAAGCTTCTTAGGGATAAGACGATATGGTTGATTATCATGTCGATTGTGATTGAAGATGAAGAGTTGGAGAGCCTTTTTCTACTGAGTAATTTGCGGTAGCGAAAAAACCCCAGGGTATTCCAAATTAGTTGCCATTGAGCAACCCTCGTACCCCGGGTGGCCTTCGTTTTGTGATATATCTCCAGAAGATCCCCGTAGATTCCATCCAGAAGAAACGGATCAAGCCAGTTCTCCAGATATTTTTCAATCCATTTTGGTACCCCCTTTTCTGACATTGTTTTTAATTAAATGCAAAATCACTGATCGAATCCCACAGACCATTGCGCAAATCTCTGGCGAGGATAAGGGCTTCACGGCCAGCCTTGGTAACCCGGAAGATCAAACGGGGTCTACCCCCTCTTTCACTCACTGCGCTGTTATCATACTCCGATATCAGATAGCCCTTTTGTTTCAATCGCTGCAAAGTTGCATGGACAGCACTTAAACTCATTGAGCGTTCCGAGCGCTCCTCGATGAATTCCTGGATTCTAAATCCATATGCTTCCTGATACAAATTAGCTACTACCAGCAGTACTAATTCTTCCAGTTCGCCGAGGTTCGTACCTTTCATTTGACCAATATACTCAGAAATTTTAGTTTTTCCTATTTTGTAGAAATACTTAATGAGCCGGAAGCCGGCAGTCGGAAGACGTGAAGAATGCCGGCTGTTCGATGCCCGGTGTTGGGAGACAGGCTAAGGAAAAGGCGAAGGCTAAACAGGTGTCGGATACTGAACCCTGAAGGGATGACACAGATGTCAGATGTTGGGTGCAAGATGTCCGGTGTTGGGAGTTGAACTGTAGAATCGTGACAAGTTGAATAGTGGAAAGTTTAGTACTCCCCGAATCAATTAGGGATAATTGAATATCTTTTCCATAAAAAATTGCGTAATCTCATATTTCACTTGCTTCTCTTTGCCTTCCTGGCTATTTCCTGCAAGCTCCAACAGACGACAATATTTATTAAATACACGCAACCCGAAATTGCTTATTCAGGCAGGATAGACTCATCCGGGGGATATGGAGTGGACCTATATTGGTCTGGATCATCCATCCGCATCAATTTTGAAGGCGAATCAGTCGAAGCCCTTTTACAAGACGAAACCGGAGACAATTATTACAATGTAATTATTGACAACACGGAGCCTCTCCTCTTGAGGCCAGATACCAGCGAACGATATTACCTGCTGGCATCGCAACTGACATCCGGTACTCATTCATTAGAGATCTTTAAACGTACGGAATGGAACCGGGGAAAAACTAGATTTGAAGGTTTTCGAATTGAGGGGAAAGCCAAAATTTTAGCAAAACCCCATGATCGAGAAAGGAAAATAGAATTTTATGGAAATTCTATTACCGCCGGTTATGCGGTAGAAGATACCACCGGGTTGGACCGCCCGGACAGTACATTTACAAACCACTACCTATCCTACGCAGCTATGGTGGCCCGTCATTACAATGCAGAATCTCAATGCATCTGTAAGAGTGGAATCGGCATTACTATAAGCTGGTTTCCTCTGATCATGCCGGATATATATGATCGCCTGGTACCGGATGATTCGAATAGTTTGTGGGATTTCTCTTTGTATCGTCCGGATCTTGTCGTCATCAATTTATTTCAGAATGATTCCTGGCTGGTTAATATGCCGGAAAGGCCAGAGTTTAAAAAGAATTTTGGTGACACCGCACCCTCTGACCACGAACTTATCCTGGCGTATGAAAAATTCATCGCAGAATTACGACTGCATTACCCTGAAACCCCGATCATTTGCGCACTGGGAAATATGGATGCAACCAAAAAGGGATCTAAATGGATGGAATATATCGAAAGAGCGGCAGCAAATTTGCATGACGCCAAAATCTATACCCATTTTTTTCCCTATAAAGAGACACCTGGTCATCCTTCCGTAGAAGAACAGGAATTAATGGCGCAAAGTCTGATTGAATTTATTGATTCAACTATTCTGTGGTAGTGTTTTATGTTGAATTGCAGAAACGTGAAAATTGTTCAACTGAATAAAATTCCACTGCAATAGTTACACCGCTGACCTCTGACCACTGAATACTTCAAATGACTTGTTGGTCTTTGGTTGAAGAGTACCAGGTGTACCAAAAGTACCACGCATTCTGCAATATCCTTCGCCTCAGCCTCTGCCTTAGCCTTCTTTGCCCTTTGAAAAAAAGCCATAATTCAACAATTTTTCTGATATTGAAATATCAATAACCCAGGAGAATCATGTCATTAAAAATTATTGGAGCCGGCTGGGGACGCACCGGTACCGAATCTTTAAAAAAAGCGCTGGAAATTCTTGACTTCGGAAAATGCTACCATATGCTGGAGCTTTTGAAGGATGGAAAAAGAGTTAAATATTGGGAAGAACTTATTCAAAACAGGAATACGGATTTTGAACAATTATTTGATGGTTTTCAATCTGCCGTCGATTTCCCAGCTGCAGCATTCTACAAAGAATTTATGCAGGAATATCCGGAAGCAAAGGTCATCCTTACCTACCGGGATCCGGATAAGTGGTATCAAAGTGCGTCAAAAACTATTTTGAAAGATCCGCCCGCATTTATAATTCCCATTGTGAAATTCCTCGGCATTTTTAACAAAAACCTAAGTTATCTTCCCAGGACCTATAAAAATGTAATCCAGGATTTTCTTTTGAAGAGTGTGCTTCAGGGAAGACCTCATGACCGTGATTTTGTAATTTCCTTGTACAGCAAATGGGTAGATGAGGTCAAGCGATCCGTGCCTTCCGAAAAATTATTGGTTTTTGAGGCGAAGGATGGATGGGAACCTTTGTGCCACTTCCTGGACGTAGCGGTACCTCCGATACCATATCCACGGGGAAATGACCGGGGTCAGTTCAAGAAGCGAAACTCACTGAGAAATATCATTTCTGAATTCGGAGGGAAGAAATAAGCTATATTACGGAGACGGAATAGATCCAGGTCAAATTCAAATCAAATCTGCATGCAAAAAAGATTTTGTTTTTGAAAAATTAATTTCCCGACCGATGTTGCTTAAACGAAAGAACCGTAAGAAGATGAAATCAATTTTAGCCATCTTTCTCATTCCCTTTTCCATATGCATATTCCACCCTACTGTCAGAGCGCAAAATCCTGCTTCCGAGGTAGCTGGAATTCCCGTCAACTACGATGAGTTAAAAATCCCCTCCTATTCCTTACCCGACCCGCTCAAGTTGGCCTCCGGCAAAAAAGTAACTTCAGCAAAAATCTGGTATCAAAAAAGACGTCCGGAAATTCTTGATTTATTTAAAAAAGAGCAGTTTGGGAAAATTCCGAACCGGGATGAAATCAGCTTTCGAGTATTCGAGTCTGGTAGTCCGGCGTTCGACCATCAGGTAATACGAAAACAAGTCAGAATATATTTTACAAAGGATACTACACTTTTAAAAGCTGACCTCCTTGTTTACTTACCCGCCCGTTCAGAAGGCCCGGTTCCATTATTGCTAAAAATCGGATTTTCGGCAAATTCCAATTCTGTCGATGATCAGGAGGTGAAGGGAGGTACAATCTGGACCCGCGAGGGCAAAAAGATCCCTGCTTCGGAGGGTCGAAAATTTGGATCATTTGATGTCAAAAAATTCACCTCGGAAGGAATTGGAGTTGCTTTCATTTATTACGGAGATATTGAGCCAGATTTTGCCGATGGAATAAAGTATGGGATCAGAGGTCACTACTTAAAACCAGGAGAAACCTGGCCCGCTCCGGATGAATGGGGAACGATTTCAGCCTGGGCATGGGGCCTCAGTTGTGTCATGGACTATCTCGAATCGGATGATCAGATCGATGCTAAAAGCGTGGCTTTATATGGTGTTTCCCGATTGGGAAAAACTGTTCTCTGGACCGGTGCTCTGGATACGAGATTTGCGATGGTGATGGCCAGTTGTTCCGGTGAAGGAGGAGCAGCGATTTCACGCCGGCAATATGGTGAGACTATTAAACATATGATTGACCCCACCCGATATCATTATCAATTTTGCGATAACCGGTCTAAATATAGCAGCGATCCTGGCACTTGTCCGGTGGATGCTCATATGTTGATTTCGCTCATCGCCCCCAGGCCCTTATTATTACAGACCGGAGACACAGATTATTGGTCTGATCCAAAGGGTGAGTTTGAAGCTGCAGTAGCGGCTGAAGCAGTTTATCAACTACTAGGAAAAAAGGGATTGGAAACAGAAGCGTGGCCTCCTGCCGGTACTGCTATACTTAACGACCTCGGGTATTATATGCATGCGGGCGGGCATGGTAGTCTTCCTGATGATTTTAATGTTCTTATTGATTTCATGAAAAAACATTTTTTTTAAAATATACCTTTCGACGAGATCTTTTCGGGTCTATCAACATATCCATTTTTTTAAAATAATCGATCAAAAAGTCATGGTATGAGATCGATTTACAGCTTTGGTTGCATTGTATGTTCATTCTACTGGTATGAAGATCCAGCCTATTTTGGATGACGTACCCAATCCACTGGTCCGCTTGAGATAAAGCAGTTGAGGATGGAAAATGGAAAGTTTGAAACTCAAGTGGAAGCCAGGATGGAATTTCTATGACCCGATGGATGATCTAGCTTTCAACCACTACGACAGCTTATCTGATTTTGTCAACCTTTTTGGCAACTTCCAATGAATATGCAATGAATTGGATTCAACAGATAAAAACTCCTTTGCAGAAACAAATAAAAGTTAAATTAACAGCATGTATCTGTTAATCTTAGCCATATTTCTGATCGGATATACCTTCATTGCCCTTGAGCACCAATTCAAGATTGATAAAGCAGCCTCCGCTATTTTAACCGGAGTTCTGTGCTGGACTGTGTTAGTGTTTGGCAGGGAAACCCTGCTTATGCACAGCCAGGAATTAGGCGATCACCTGGAAGACTCCATTGCCTTTCTGGACCACACCTTGCTGGAACATGTGGGTGAAATTGCGGAAATACTATTTTTTCTCCTTGCAGCAGTGACCATTGTGGAATTGGTGGATGCGCACAAAGGCTTTCAGGTGGTCACTGACAAGATCAGCACCACCAGTCGCAGTAAACTCCTGTGGATCATCTGCATCATAACATTCTTCTTTTCAGCTGCTTTAGACAATCTCACCACGACGATTGTGATGGCTACCCTTTTGAAAAAGTTAATGACCAAAAAGGAAGATCTATGGCTTTTTGGTGGTATGATCGTTATTGCTGCCAATGCCGGAGGAGCCTGGTCCCCAATTGGTGATGTGACCACTATTATGCTATGGATCGGAGGTCAGATTACTGCTTTGAAGATCATTTCCTCCGTATTTCTTCCCAGCCTGCTTTGCATGCTTATACCACTGGGACTACTTTCCTTCCGGCTTAAGGGAAATGTGAAGCGACCGGCCTTAGCGAGTGACAAAGCACATCATCATCAATATGAAGTCAGTGCATTCGAACAGACTTTTCTCTTTTGGGCAGGAATAGGAAGCCTTTTGTTTGTGCCGGTCTTCAAGAGTGTAACTCATCTTCCTCCTTTTATGGGTATGCTGTTAAGCCTGGGAGTATTATGGGTAGCGACCGAACTGATTCACCGGAATAAAGAAGAAAGTACCAGGACCGGACTTACAATTGTCGGGGTGCTGCGTCGAATCGACACACCGACCATCTTGTTCTTCCTTGGCATTTTACTGGCCGTATCAGCCCTGGAAACCGCCGGACATCTCGAAGATCTTGCCAATGTACTGGACGAAAGTCTATCCGACATCTATGTAATCAATCTGGTGATCGGACTATTATCTTCCATCGTAGATAATGTGCCTCTGGTTGCAGGCGCCATGGGAATGTACACCATGGAAATGTTTCCCCAGGATGCTACCTTTTGGAAATTACTGGCCTACTGTGCCGGCACTGGTGGAAGTGCTTTGATCATCGGTTCTGCCGCCGGAGTTGCCATCATGGGTTTGTTGAAGATAGATTTCATCTGGTATCTGAAGAAAATAACCTGGCTTGCTCTTGCTGGTTATATCGCAGGTTGGTTGTTGTTCAGATTGCTCTACTGATGACGGTTACTGCCTTTTGACCATATCGTACTTAGACAAAAGGCTGAATCGTTTAATTCGTCTCATCCTCGGGTCTTGTCCGGTCGAATAATTATATTTATAAGATCGCGAATTGCTTAATCCAAATGAAACGAAGAACTTTTCTGCGAAATCTGGCCTGGACACCTGCTTTGGCATTTGTACCATACTTTGATCTCGTTGCCAATCCTCTTGCGGGCAAGGTCAGAATCACGGATGTACAATGTCTACTGACGAAAATCGGTTTCCGGGTAAGTCCTTTAGTTAAAATAACCACGGACAGCGGATTGGTGGGAATAGGAGAATGCCATCATGATGAAAATGGTCATGGAGCGCGGGATATCGTGCTCAACGTCTGTAAACCTATCCTGATGGACCAGGACCCTCTCGATCTTGAATACCTGATTTTTAAGATGAGTACCCGGACTTCTTATTATGGTGGTAACCATGGAGTAGCTACTCACGCTATTACTGGGGTTGAATTTGCCATGTGGGATCTGATCGGTAAAATAACGAGCCAGCCGGTGCATAAGATTTTGGGGGGAGGTAGTCATGTCGCTGAAGTGCGTGCTTATGCTTCAGCCGGGCCCCGGGATATGCTGGATAAGACTTCATGTGAAGAATTCGCGGAACTGATGAAGAGCCAGGGATGGACTGCATGTAAAACGAACATCCTGAGAGACCAGGCATGGAACCGACTGGATAATCGGCGGATCAGTAATCCGGAGGTAGACCGGAATGCAGAAGGGTTTGCCAATATGCGTGAAGCTTTGGGTCTGGATTTTGATATTGCCGTGCATTGTCATTGGGAGTTCGATTTTGACAGCGCCCTTCGCCTTGCCAATGCAGTAGCTCCGGTTCGGCCCATATGGCTGGAAGATCCTATGCCGATTGCATATAACGAACAGTGGGTCAAGCTCACAGAAAAATCACCGGTGCCCGTTCTCACTGGTGAAAATCTCTATACCCGGGACGATTTCCGTCCTTTTATCGTAAATCAGGGAGTGAACCTTATTGAAATCGACGTCTCAATGGCCGGAGGACTTTTGGAAGCCAAAAAAATCGCTGACCTCGCCGAGCTATACTACATCCCGGTTTGTACCCACAATGTCGCCGGCCCCATTGCAACCATTGCGTCAGCCAATTTTGCCGCTTCGGTCCGTGAATTTGTGGCACATGAAGCTTTTATTTCCAATCCAATAAACCGGGCGGGAATGGGAATCAATGGTGATCCCGAAGTACTGGGGTACGATAAGGAAGTGATTAAAAACGGACATATCCAACTCAGTGACCGGCCAGGATTCGGTATTGAACTGAATGAAGAACTGATCAGGGAAAAATATCTCGCCGACGGAGAAACCGGGTGGAATTAAAAAGAAAGATAGACCTTAAAAAATTGAAATTAATTGGATAAATAAATCCGCTTTTGTTTTTCTGGAATTTGACAGCAAATTACTCCCAGCCGAATGGGCCCGGTAATAAATTACCATGAATCGATGAGAAATCAGCGAAGCGAATACCAGGAGAATTAAGCCATAGAAAGGGAATTTTCCGACTGAGAGCATATCTGTCCGATTGGATTGCATTAATTAATTCCAGGATCTTCATCATTCTTCCAATTTGATTCCTGAAAAATATTTAAATAAATATTCTATGAAAAATAAAGTTCTCCTGTGGATGCTGGCTCTAATGATAATGCTCGCTGGCTGCAGACAAACTAATCATAGCGAAAACCAAAATGCAGAAAGCACTCTCTCTTTCTCTGAAGCCTTTAAATCTGCCTTTTTTGAATCAGACCAAAGAAGAGAAAAAGTCAAAGCACTTGCCCCGGAAATACAGCAGTTAATTGAAGACCACTGCCAGTCAAAGCATATCCCTGGCATCGCATACGGCTTGGTAGTGGATGACGAATTGGTTGTTGAAGGCGCAACCGGATACATTGATCTGGACCGGCAAAGACCTGCCAATACTAAATCGGACTATCGTATTGCCTCAATGACCAAGAGTTTTACTGCCATGGCCATCCTAAAATTGAGAGATGAAGGGAGAATTTCGCTGGAGGACCCAGTGCAAAAATATATCCCGGAAATGGGGGGATTGGAATATTTGACCAGGGATGCTCCTTTAATTGATATCAACAATCTGCTCACAATGACAGCAGGTTTTCCGGAAGATAATCCCTGGGGAGACCGTCAGTTGGACGAGCCAGACACCATGTTGATGAATCTAATGCTAAACGGAGTTTCTTTTTCTAATGTCCCATCCTACCAATTTGAATACAGCAATACCGGCTACGCTTTATTAGGACACATCGTTACGGAAGTATCCGGGATGCCATATCAGAAATATATTTCGGAAAAGATTCTGGCACCGCTGGGAATGAATGAGACCTACTGGGAATTCGATAGTATCCCCCAAAATCAACTTGCCCTGGGATATCGCTGGGAAGATGAAAAATGGATTCCTGAACCGATGCTGCACGATGGTTCGTATGGGGCCATGGGAGGCCTAATCACCACCATCCAGGACTTTAGTAAATATGTATCGTTTCATTTATCTGCATGGCCCCCACGAAATGAAGAGGATAACGGCCCGGTAAAAAGAAGTTCGCTGCGGGAAATGCATACACCCCAATTCACCGGTCTATATTCAAAAGCAACCGATTGGGATGATGAGCCATGTGCCGTCATGGCAGGCTATGGTTTTGGACTGGGAATCTCAACCAATTGCAATGGAATTAAGCGGATATCGCATGGTGGGGCCTTACCGGGTTTTGGCAGCAACTATGTTTTCTTTCCCGAATACGGTGTTGGACTTATGGCATTCTGCAATTTGACCTATACGTCGCCATGGCCAATCGACGAAATTGAAAAATTACTTTTCGAATCTGCTGAGCTCAAAGCAAGGACGCTTCCAGCCTCCGACATCTTGAAAGAACGCCAGAAACAACTGGTTGAATTAATCAGGCACTGGGATCCCGAACTTGAATCCAACATTTTAGCCGAAAATTTCTACCTGGATAAGGCCAGAGAAAAACGTATCGAAGAAATCAACGGGATCATGAAAAAAGCGGGGCTCATTCAACAAATCGAACCGGTAAAGCCCCGCAATCAATTACGAGGGAGCTTTGAAATAAAAACTGAGCATGGAACAGTAAATCTCTTCTTTACGCTGACACCGGAAAAGGATCCAAAAGTTCAACAATTGAATATATCATTTGAAGATCTATCTAATTAACTCATATTAATTTAAATATCCGTCCGGGAAATTTGATTGTGTTATGGAGTCAAGCAAAAATCAGGTTTATCTTCTAAAAATCACTGCCATTTGCTCCTTTCTTGGTGCTTTAACCACCATTCTCCTGATCTTTTTACCTGATCCGGTGGCCGGCGATTTTGAATCAAGGGCAGCATTACATGAAAATAGACTTTACCTTACGAAACTATGGATTTTATTTATCCACCCGCAGGTGAACATATTGGCCAGCTTGGGAATCGCTTACCTCCTGTTTAAAAAATATTCCTGGCAAATCATCCTGGGCACTCTATTCTTATTGATCTGGGCTTACACAGAAATGGCTCAACAATCCTTAATGATAGATGCCCTCAATCAAATCTGGAGACCCGGTTATCTGCAGGCCGAAAATGAAATATTAAAGAGCGAGTTTTCTACCTTAATTAAAGTCGCACATGGTCTGTCCGATAGTAAGTATTTTCTGGTCATCTACGGTTTTGGCATTGGTTCATTACTATACGGAGTGGCGTTCATTGGAGAAGATGGCCTGGGAAGTTGGATCGGATTCGCACTGATCTTTATTGGAATTTTAAGCCTGGCTTCATTTGGCCGGTATTACCTGGAGATGAATTTCCTGAATGGAATTGTAAATTGGACCTATCGATGGATCTATCCCCTCTTACAACCTTTGGTAAGGATTGGCATCGGAATATGGATCCTTGCTGAATCTCGTAAGTACTACTACTGATTACAAATCCCATAATAGATAATAAATCGTATTTGATCGGAATACGCTCAGGTAAAGTCCGATTTTTTCTCAGTAAAAAAGGTGATTTTTACTGACAGAAATTAAAACATTTACGGAGTGAACGATAATTTTGAACTAGCACGTCAATTCAAAGAAGTATACCTGGAAGGAAAATGGGTAGTTTCAACCAATCTTAAAGCAGAATTAAGTGAAGTAAACTGGCAACAGGCTACCACTAAAATTGGGACGCTAAACACCATTGCAGCGCTTGCATTTCACCTTAGCTACTATGTTGCAGGAGTAAAGGAATTTCTTGAAGGCGGTGAACTTACCATTCGGGATAAGTACAGTTTTGATTTTGCACCAATTCAATCAGAAAATGACTGGCAGCGCTTATTGAGTAAAATGTGGAAAGATGCCAATGAATTCGTCACTGCCGTTGAAGCATTGCCCGCGGAAAAACTAAACGAGGTGTTTGTCAAGGAAGAATATGGTACCTACGCAAGAAATATTCACGCCATAATCGAGCATTCCTATTACCATCTGGGTCAGATCGTGTTGCTCAAAAAATTATTGAAATAAAACCGGGATTATTTATCCTGGAAACCGGTACCAAAACAAAAGAGGCGATCCAAATGAGTGAACCGCCTCTATATTGATCATTTCATAGTTGCCATTACTTCAGATCGAATCGATCCAGATTCATCACTTTCGTCCAGGTAGAGATAAAGTTCTTAACAAACATTTCTTCAGCGTCGGAAGAACCATAGACTTCAGCCAGGGACCGCAGTTCTGAATTTGATCCGAAGACCAGGTCGGCACGGCTAGCTGTCCACTTCACCTCTCCCGAAACACGATCCCGTCCCTCAAATTCTCTTTCAGTATCGGATGTTGCCTTCCAAACTGTACCCATGTCAAGCAAGTTGACAAAGAAATCATTGGTAAGGGTTCCTGGTCTTTCAGTGAGGACACCGTGACGAGAGCCATCGAAATTGGCTCCAAGAACCCGCATACCTCCAACTAGAACCGTCATCTCCGGAGCAGTGAGGGATAATAACTGAGCTTTGTCAACCAGCAATGCTTCCGCTGCAATGTTATTGTCGCTTTTCTGATAATTTCGAAATCCATCAGCAATAGGCTCCAGATATTCAAAAGATTCGACATCGGTCTGTTCGGCAGTCGCATCACCCCTACCAGGCGTGAAAGGTACCGATACGTTATGTCCGGCAGCTTTGGCAGCCTTTTCAATAGCAGCAGCTCCACCCAACACGATCAGATCAGCTATGGACACTTTTTTATTCCCAGACTGCGCTTCGTTAAAGTCAGAACGAATACTCTCAAGTTTATCCAGTACTTTGGCTAACCGGGCAGGATTATTCACTTCCCAGTCTTTCTGCGGTGCCAAACGGATCCGTGCTCCATTAGCGCCTCCCCGCTTATCAGAATCCCGGTAGGTAGACGCAGATCCCCAGGCAGTTGTAATTAGTTCGGATATGGTTAGTCCGGATTCCAGAATTTTACCTTTCAGATTTGCAATGTCCTGATCATTGACTAACTCATGGGTAACGGCTGGAATGGGATCCTGCCAAATCAACTCCTCCGCAGGTACTTCCGGCCCCAAATAGCGACTGATAGGACCCATATCGCGATGAGTCAACTTATACCAGGCCCGGGCGAATGCATCGGCGAACTGATCCGGATTTTCATAAAATCTCCGCGAAATCTTCTCGTATATCGGATCAAACCGCAGAGAAAGGTCAGTGGTCAGCATCGTGGGAGAATGTCGTTTCTCGGGATCATAGGCATCCGGAATTGTACCTTCACCACCTTTGGCAATCCACTGATAGGCACCCGCCGGACTTTTAGTGAGTTCCCATTCGTAGCCAAACAAATTTTCAAAGAAATTATTACTCCATTTGGTGGGTGTTCTGGTCCAGGTTACCTCTGGTCCTCCGGTGATCGCATCCGCTCCGAATCCCGTTCCATGTTTACTGGTCCAACCCAGACCCTGCTCTTCGATACCGGCACCCTCCGGTTCTGCCCCGACCAGGGCCGCGTCACCAGCTCCATGGGTCTTGCCAAAGGAATGCCCCCCGGCAATTAGTGCTACAGTTTCTTCATCGTTCATTGCCATGCGCTTAAAGGTCTCCCGGATGTCGATGGCGGCCGCCACCGGATCAGGTTTTCCATTGGGGCCTTCGGGATTCACATAGATTAATCCCATCTGTACGGCAGCTAAGGGATTTTCCAGATCTCGCTCTCCCGAGTAGCGCTCATCGCCAAGCCAGGTACTTTCAGCTCCCCAATAAACATCTTCTTCCGGTTCCCAGATATCTTCCCGTCCGCCTCCGAATCCGAAAGTTTCAAAGCCCATGGATTCCAGGGCCACATTTCCAGCCAGGATCATAAGGTCAGCCCAGGAAATTTTTCTACCATACTTCTGTTTTATCGGCCACAAAAGTCGACGAGCTTTATCCAGGTTTGCATTATCCGGCCAACTGTTCAATGGCGCAAAACGCTGATTTCCCGATCCACCACCGCCACGGCCATCATGAATTCGATAAGTGCCTGCACTGTGCCAGGCCATACGAATGAAAAGCGGACCATAGTGACCGAAATCAGCCGGCCACCAATCTTGTGAATCGGTCATGAGTTCTTCCAGATCTTGCTTGACAGCAGCAAGATCTAAAGACTTAAATTCCTCCGCATAGTTAAAATCTTCATCCATCGGGTTAGATAAAGAAGAATGCTGTCTTAATATATTCAATTTCAACTGGTTAGGCCACCAGTCACGGTTTCTGGTTCCACTACCACCTATTTGCTTTAGCGTGGAATGAAAGGGGCATTTACTCTCCCCATTACCATTGCTACTTCCCATTATAAACTGAGTTTTATTGATTCAAATAATATCCGGTAAATCTGACAAAAAATTCCTTATTATTCAAATCAATAATTCTTATACTTGTATAACTTTTAGTTATATGACATTACAACAACTGGAATATGTAGTCGCCCTGGATGAGCACCGGCATTATGTGAGTGCAGCAGAGCACTGTTTTGTATCACAACCTAATCTGACGATGCAGATAAAAAGGTTGGAGGAAGAACTGGGAGTCCGGATATTTGACCGGGACAAGAAGCCGCTGCAACCTACAGAAATCGGAAAAGAAGTCATCGTTCGCTCGCGTCAGATCTTAAGGGAATCGAGAAGATTAATTGAGTTTGTAAATCATGAAAAAGAGACGATTGAAGGAGAATTCAACATTGGGATCATTCCCACTCTGGCACCGTATCTGCTGCCGAAATTTCTGCCTTCATTCATCAGAGAGAACCCCCGGGTACATCTTAAGATCCAGGAATTACAGACCGCTCAAATCATCACCCAACTGGAAAACGGCATGCTCGATATCGGTTTCCTGGTGACTCCCCTGCACCTGAATTCAATCCGGGAAATACCCCTATTTTACGAACCCTTTCTACTTTACCTCCCAAAAAATCATCGATTTATCAAGGAAAAATTAATACTGGCCGAAGACTTGGACCCCCGGGAAGTTCTGGTCTTGGACGAAGGCCATTGCTTTAGGGATCAGGCACTCTCGATCTGTGGAGCAAAAAAAAGCTCGTCCATTGGTTTTGATTATCAAAGTGGTTCCATAGAAGCACTAAAAAACCTGGTTCAGGAAGGGATCGGATACACCCTGGTGCCGGAACTATCAGTTATACATGAGCTGAAATCCGTCAATATCAGGAGATTTATGACTCCCGAACCAGTAAGGGAGGTAAGTCTGGTAGTACATAGTAGCTTCATAAAGGAATCTTTGATTGAAAGTCTCACAGCCTCCATTAAGGAAGTAATTCCCTTACGAATGCAGAAAAAACAAGCGATCGTAGGACTTGAGTCGAACTAGAAAGGAATCTTTCGAATTGAAAACCGCTGAAAGACTAATACAGATCATTGCAATCCTTAGATATTCTTTCTAATATCTATTCCAAAAATAATATCATGGTAGTCAATGCATTCATCCTCTATGGAGCCTTAATCGGTATTTTTCTCCTTTCGGGAGTACGGATCATTTATGAATATAAGCGAGGCTTAAAATTCCGGTTCGGAAAATACGTGGGCACAATACAACCAGGCTTTCGCTGGATTATTCCCCTGGCTGAAACCTTACAGATCGTCGATATACGAGTCATTACCATCAACATATTGTCGCAGGAGGTCATGACGGAAGACAATGTACCCTGCAGCATTGATGGCGTCCTGTTCTTCCGAATCGATGATCCGGAAAAATCAATTCTGGAGGTAGAGGATTACAAATTTGCGATCACCCAACTGGCTCAGGCATCCCTGAGAGATGTCTGCGGTAAAGTAGAACTGGATACTATCCTCTCGAAAAGAGAGGAAATAGGAAAGAGCATCCGTGAAATCGTTGAACTTGAGACCAGTGAATGGGGTATCCTGATTAATGATGTCAAAATTAAGGATATTCAGCTACCGGAAAATATGCGACGCATGATGGCCAATCAGGCGGAAGCAGAAAGATCCAGGAGAGCCAGAATCATCCTGGCTGAAGCGGAAGATCAGGCGGCAGATAAATTATTAGCTGCTGGTAAAAAAATAGACAACTCTCCTTCTGCCATCAAACTTAGACTTTATCAGACACTGGCTAATATAGCCTCGGAGAAAAATTCAACGATCCTGTTTCCTTTTCCTGAGGAAGTCTTACCCCGGCCTGTGAGAAGGGAAAAAGAACAATCGAACGGAACCAGCACCATTCTGGAAAAATCCTGATCTTAATTTTAAACTGATTTGGGCTCGTGGCTGAAGAAGGTGATTTAATCGGGGAAAATCCCGGCCACGGCGAAAAAAATGGACTACCGTCTTTTTAGATGTTAAGTAGACTACAAAGTCTTGTAGTTACCTTATTTATAGTAAATAAATATTAACGATGACTTCCAATGCGAATTACAGAAGATACATTCTGCTTGCTATCACCCTCATTGCTCTTGGAGTTACTTTTTCCAACACAATGGAGAACGTTAAAACGCTGGGTACGGTTTTGATCGCAGTGGGCGGACTTTTTTTCATCATCGGTATGAATCAGAAACGAAAGGATGTCGAGGACTTTAAGAAATAAAAAACACTAATTCCTACTTGCTTCCTTTCTTTTTTCTAAGCGTGCTGCCCTAATAATGCGATACGTATCGAATATTGCGACGATTATTAACACATAACCGAGGTAGTTTTTAAAAGTACCGATATCCTTGTCCCGGATAAGCAATGTATTCATCAAGCCCACCAGGTAAAATCCAACGGTCCGAATTAATCTCCATTTCATCTTTTTCCAAATTAACTGATTTTCCATAATAAATAGAGAAATACTGCCATGCCCACCAGGCTCAAAATACTGATGATGATGAGTTTCCTGAGCTGTCTCTTCCGGTAGTCGCCAATCGCTGCTAACGAAGTGATTGGATTATCTTCTTGTAATTCAACCAGGCAGGCTTCCCACTCTCGCACCTGTGAGGTCGCCTGCCGGGCCTGACTAAAAGCACTAAGGACAAAGCTTAAGACTACCCCGGCACTGAAGACAATAAAATCATCTGCTCGTAGATCCGGTAAGGAACCGTACTTCATATATAAGTAAAAAGTAGATCCGGAAATAAAGAAGAGCGGGGCAGAGAAAGCAATTATAAAAACCGATCTAAAATAGATCCGGTGCAATTCCAAATGTTTCTTAATCACTGACAAAGTCTGCCCAACGTTATGCATCGTCATAAAATAACTTTCATAAATTTTCCATTCCCAAATGATCATGACACAGGAAATAACCAACAACGTTACATTGACGATTTTAATGATCTGGTTTGGAATCAGTAGGGCTAAAATTGCAAAACCCAGAGCAAGTACTACCTTAAGCATCATATCAAAGGATATACTCCTTCGATATCTACTCGTAATATCCTTTGATTCTGTACCGATAAACTTCTGCACTTCATCTTCGGTCAGAAAAGGTTCCTCAAATCTGCCTTCATCTCTCCAGGCTTGCCTGTATTTTTCCAAATTGATGTCTTCCATAAACTATTGCAGTTTTTTGATTAAATCAGTGAGTTTCCGTTTAATTCGCACCAAAGAAACACTGACATTCTTCTCGGACATCCCCAGAGTGGCGGACATCTCCTTATAACTTTTTTCATCCAGCCACATGAGGATAAGTGCTTTCTCCACTTTACTCAAATAGGAAATTGCCTGGTACAGTATCCGAAGGTCTTCCGAATAATCCATTGCAATAGTCGGACTATAAATTTCTTCAGAAAACTCCCTGCCTGACGGTAGGGCCTTTCTTCTTCTCACCTTAGTGATCGCAGTATTTAACGCAACCTGATAGATCCAGGTAGAAAATTTTGACCTGCCCTTAAAAGAGGAATAGGACTTCCATAACTGAAAAATGATGTCCTGGTAGAGGTCTTCCCGGTCGAGCTTGCTATCGGCATACACAAAACAGATCTTGTGCAGGATTCCCTGGTTTTCGCCGATTGCCCGGATGAATTCTTTTTCGACCTCTTTGCGTTTAATCACTGTATTTAACTTAACCGGGCTACGCAACCCGGGCGATGACCAGTAGTAAGAAGCATAAGAAGAGCCCAAAAGACAGACCGATCAGCGCAAAGGTTCGTGTATTTGCCGGATTAAATATATAGTGTCGATCCTTCCTCTTCTCATTCAAAGCTACTGCCATGGTGATCCCGAGAGGAGTGGATACTGTGACGGCAAAGATAAAATCTCCTGCAAGTAGGTAAACCGATAGAATCATAATACTTGTCGACAGGATACTCCATAGGATCGTATTTTCAATTGTGTTGCTCATGATAACTCTTTTAAATTACCGGTTGCTTTACTTAATAAGTAACCGCTGACAGGGATTTACTACAGATTGCCATGATTTTTTTTCATTCTATCAAAAATGAACTATTCGTACATTCGACCAGGGTGAGCACAGGCATCCTTTCAAAAGGAAACTAATGGCGGATCAAAAGCCGGGTTTGAGCAGTCAGGAAATATCTGCAATTCATGAACAGTGGTCTCGCCTTATTTTGATATCCTGTTGTTATATTTGACTGCAACATGATGAAATTGTTTGGAAAATTCAGAGAAGAACTTATCGTTGGAAACAAAATGAGCCGATATCTGCTCTATGCCATAGGAGAAATTATCCTGGTAGTCATAGGCATTTTAATTGCACTGGCTATTGACAATTATGCAGATAATCTAAAGATCAGGGAAAAAGAACAAACCTATCTTCAGGGGCTAAAAAATGAGTTCGAGTTCAGCCGTCAGAAATTAGAGGAACTCATATTAGTTAATAGGAATAATTACGAGGGAGCGAAAAAACTGCTCGAATATATTGAGGACATTAAGGAGCCACCAAAGGAAACAGACCTGTCTGCCCTGCTATTCAGCACCTTTGCCTCTGACATTTTTTTCAATCCCAACAATTCATTACTGGACGAAATGATAAACTCCGGAAGTTTAAAAGATATTTCCAATGGTCAACTACGCATTCAGTTGACTAACTGGATTTCAACCCTCGATGACATCGCAAAACAGGAGACCGACCTGGCAATGCAGAGGGAAAGAGTTGTTCAATTGTTTAGAGGTAGTGCATATAGCATCAGGACGATTTTCGATCTAAGTGGAATTTCTGTCAGCGAACTTGATCTCACCCCGGCTGATAAGCATCACAGCAATCTTTCCCTTCTCAATTCGCAGGAATTTGAAAACAACCTGCTAATATTCATGTTAACCAGCCTGGCCACCGAAAAAAATCATTATAAACCCCTGATGGAGGATGTCAAGGAGGTCCTCCATCTTATAAACTCGGAAATAAGCGATAATTAATCCGGCTTCGAAACACCAGAATATTCCTCAGTCAGGAGAACGATGACAAATCTGATCTATTCCAAGACCAGATAGACAGGGAAAGTTGCATCTAACTGAAAGCGCTTTTCATGCCTGAGCACACACGTTCATCTATACACAAAGATTCCACGACTCCTCATCCTTGAACGAATCTTACATTTTGACACGAATTACTATTTTTAACCTTCCTGTTTGATAATCAGATGCTTCGATGACCGACTACACCATTGCTGTGCTTCCATTTGTCAACATCAGTGCCGATCCGGACAATGAGTACTTCAGCGATGGTATTACCGAAGAGATCATTAATGCGCTGGCAGGTATTGAAAATTTAAGGGTTATTTCCCGCACCTCTTCTTTCTACTTCAAAAACAAAAAGATCGCCCTCCGGGATATTGCCCGGCAATTAAAGGCAGGTATTATTCTTGAAGGAAGTGTGCGCATTGCTCACGGAATGGTCAGAATCGCGACTCAACTAATTCATGCAGATGAAGATGTTCAGTATTGGTCGAATTCATGGGACCGGAAAATGGAGAATATTTTTGAAATACAAGATGAAATAAGTGTATTAATTGCGGAAAAAATCCGGGAACACTTCGGCCATTTTGAAATATCGGATCATCTGGTCACGAGACAGACTACCAGTGTTGATGCCTACAATTATGCTCTGAAAGCAAAATTTCATTTCAACAAGTGGAATCCTGAAGATGTATCTACTGCTATCGATCTATTTAAAAAAGCGATCACCCTCGACAAAAATCATGCAGAGTCCTATCTGGGTCTCGCAGACGCTTATGGCTTTATGGCTACCACGCAATTCATGCCCATGCAGGAGGCATGGACCAAGGCCAGTGAATATACCCATCAGGCCTTTACACTGGATCCGGAGAATGCCGGAGTGCACTATCAGCTCGCTAATCTTTCCTTTTTTACCGAAGCTGACTTTTCAGCTGCAACCACCCATACCCTCAAATCCTTGCAGCTAAAACCCAGTTATCCTGAAGCTCAGCAGTTTATGGGATTTTTGTACATCCTTTCCGGTGACATGGATAAAGCCCGCACTCACCTGCAATTTGCGCTGGCTATTGACCCGCTAAACGAGGAAACACTTTTCTATCAGGCCTACTATTTGTACCGGTCCCGACGTTTTTCGGAGGCGTTGATCAACCTGGATGATAGACTTAAGAAAAATTCAAAGAATATTCCAGCTATCACCATAAAGATCTATTGCCACCTCATGCTGCAGCAATACGAAGTTGTCCTCCAATTTCTCGGGCAACTGACGGAAGATCTCGTGATAGCCCAGGAAAAGCAAGGAATCGAATGCCTGGCTCACATACTCATGGGAAACAAAATAACAGCCAGGGAAGGATTGGTAAAACTCGAAGCGGAAGCTAAGAATCCATACTCTTTTCAGGCACACTCCTATTTATTTCTAGCCTACCTTAATCTGGATCGGGTCGATGATGCTTTCCAATGGTTGAATAAAGCCTTTGACCTAAGATCAGCGATCCTGCTTTTAACCTTTTCGGATCCGCTCGCCAAAAATGTGACAACACATTCAGACTACGCTGTATTTCATAAGAAACTCTATGGTAACACTTCTGAAAATCAGGTACTTCAGAAGAAGAAAACGGCATTGCTCGAACCGGCCATTGCCAGCCATTTGCAGCAAAAAGTGTTCAGTTATATCAAGTCAGATAAACCCTACCTCAATCCAAACCTTAGCCTCAGAAGCCTGGCAGAACAGACCGAAATTCATCCAAATCAGCTTTCCTGGCTATTAAACGAACAAATCGGTAAGAATTACAATGAATTCATCAATGAATACCGGGTAGAGCACTTCAAGGATCTGGCCTTGAATCCGGAGAACACACATATCTCCCTGATCGGATTGGCTTTTGAGAGCGGATTCAATTCCAAGACAGTGTTTAACACCTTCTTTAAGAAACACGCCGGCATGACTCCCAGTCAGTTTGTCCGGAAACACCGTTCGAAGGCCTGAGAGGACCAAGCTCCGACAAACAAGTTCCTAATTATAATTCCGAACCTCTTCCTGCTTTTCCCGAACACCTACTCTGCCGGGATGTATTTCCTTTGTCTACGTATTCATTATTAATCAAAAAAAAAGAAGAAAAATGAGAACATCGAAAATGAAAGCAGCTTACTCAAACGGATATGGATCACCTGCCGTACTTGAAATCCGGCAAATAGATATCCCAAAAGTGAAAGAAAATGAGGTTTTGATCAGAGTCCATGCAGCCTCCGCCACTACCGCCGATGGGATGATGCGTACCGGAAAGCCCTATTTCAGCCGTCTATTTACTGGCATTCGTCGACCGAAAAATCCCATCCCGGGAACCGGATTTGCCGGAGAGGTGATAAAAACAGGTACAAAAGTAACTGAGTTCGAAACCGGAGATCAGGTCTTTGGAGAGACTACTCTAGGATTTAGCTCGAATGCCGAATATCTAGCGATACCTGAAACTGGTGTCATCTTGCCAAAACCGGAAAATCTGAGCTATGTGGAAGCGGCCACATTCTGTGATGGACACTTGACTTCCATGAACTTTCTTAAAGAAATCGCCAACATCCAACCCGGCCAAAAGGTATTGATCAACGGTGCATCCGGTAGTCTGGGTACTGCTGCCGTGCAATTGGCCCGGTATTTCGAAGCCGAAGTAACAGCAGTAACCAGTACCCGTAATATTGGTTTGGTTAAAGCCCTTGGAGCAGATCATGTCATCGATTACACCAGAGAAGACTTCACTAAATCTTATGAGCGCTACGATATTATCTATGATACGATCGGCAAGAGCTCTTTTACCGCCAGTAAAAAAGTCCTATCTGAAAATGGACAATATATCTCTCCCGTGCTTAAACCCTCTATACTTTTCCATATGCTCATCACTTCCATGTTCGGAACCAAAAAAGCCAAATTTGCCGCATCGGGATTAAAATCTGATATGGAACTGAAAACGCTGCTGTCAGAAGTAATTGAAATATACCAGCAAGGCCGGCTTAAAACTATCATTGACCGACAATTCCCTCTGGATAAAATCCGTCAGGCACATGCATTTATCGCCAGTGGGCATAAGAAAGGAAATGTAGTGATTAACATAAGCTTCTAATCCATTCCGATGAAGTCCTTGAAAAATCGATATGCCATGATAGCTGGTAGTTCCATCATTCTTATGGCGATTGTTGCCGGCTTTTCATACGGCTATGCTCATAAACAGCTTATTTCCACAATTGATCCCGAATATATTGGCGAAAAACTGGGACTGACACAATCACTTTTAATTAGTGAAGTATGGGGATGGATAATAGTATTTTTTTGTGATTTACTTGCAGCCTGGTGTCTGTATCACTACTTCAAAGATGTGGATGGAAAAATATCGAAGGTTACAGCAATCATCCGCCTTATCTATACAATCATTTTAGGTTGGGCAATCTGTCATATCATCGATATTTTTCCTCTACTGAGTAATGTCAATGACAGCGGAAAGATACAAATCACTGAAATCACCAAACATATAAATCAGTTTGAAGAAATCTGGTCCGGAGGGCTAATGATTTTTGGCATGCATCTCCTGGGACTGGGTTACCTCTCTTATCTAAGCCAGGTGGTTCCCAGGATTTGGGGGATACTTCTGATCTTCGCCGGACTCTGTTATTCGAGCCTTCACCTGGCCAAAGCCACCCTTCACGGCTATGACCAACTGCTTGTAAATATTGAAATGATACTCAGCCTGCCAATGGCAATCTCCGAGATTGGATTAGCTTTTTGGCTAATAATTAAAGGAAGAAAAGCAATGATATAAAATCCTGATAAAGAGATATTCGCTAATTTATCGAGCAATCATGAAGAATACACAAATGCAGGATTTTCTCCGGGAGGTAAAAGTGGCGGTGAGAAATTCGAAAGCAGATGCTGTCTCACAAAGAAGATGCTTTAAGAAGGGGTATTCCTTTTCAAAATTCCCCCTCAATAAACAGGTAGCAATCTGGGATTATATCTGGCTTAACGAAAAAGATTTTTGGATTAAGGTCCAGGCATTTTTTTTCTGTGAGACCACTCTAAAAAAAGACGCAGATTTGCTTTATATCTGGCCTGTGATCAGGAAATGGCAGGATCAGGTTGATCACTGGGGACTTTGTGATTGCCTGGCTAAAATTTATTCAAAGGTGCTGGAGCTGGACCCGGAGCAAGTCTATCCCCTTCTGATGGAATGGAATAAGAGTGGAGATGCCTGGAAAAGACGACAGTCTCTAACCAGCTTGGTTTACTATGCCTCCGTAAGAAAATCCGTACTGCCCTTTACACAAATTGAAGCACCCATCAGCCAATTAATTTCTGACCCGGAATACTACGTGCAAAAAGCATTGGGGTGGACCATTCGTGAACTTACCGTCTGCTATCCGGAGGAAGCCTGGAAATACCTCCTCGAGCAGTCAACTCTGATCTCTTCTATCGCCTATCCCGCAGCCACAGCAAAATTGACACCCCAACAAAAGTCAACGATAAAACAGATAAGGGCAACCTCAAGAAAGGGAAAACCATAAGATCGAAGTGTTCCGTTGGGGAAGCTAAACCGCAAAATATTTGATGTCTTCTAAATGCCATCAAAATTTGGCTCAAACCCCCTCGGCCAACGTAACGAAAAAAGTAAGTTGGAACGGAATGATTATCTTCGGTCGTGAATTTGATGCGCTTAAGAAATATTATAATGAGAACAGGTTTAATCACTCTTATTGCTGCCATCGTATTGATCATGGCATTCAGGGATAAGGAAGTTTCTCCCGGAAAATCATCTTTCAGCCAATATGCTGATTCCCTTTTTCAAACAAACGTTGACAGTGCCTTTATTGCCGGTGCCAGCATTCTGGTCTATCAACACGGAGACAAATTGCTGGATAAATCATATGGCTTTGCAAGTCTTGAACTCTCCGCTCCTATCCCTGAAAACGCTTCATTTGAAATTGGTTCGGTCACCAAGCAATTTACTGCCGCAGCTATTCTAAAATTGGCTGATGCCGGAAAATTAAACCTCGATGATGATTTTACTAAATACCTAAAATTTGACACAAAGGGTAAAAAAGTCACTATCAATAATTTATTAAATCACACCTCCGGAATTGCCAGTTATACTGAATTAAATGAATTCTGGGATTTGTCTATCGAGAGCCATAAACGGGATTCTCTGGTGCGGTTGGTTGAAAAAAAGGACTTTCTCTTTGAGCCGGGTGAAGCCCTTATTTATAATAACTCTGGCTATTTTTTTCTTGGGCTGATCATTGAAGAAGTCAGTGGAAAGAGCTATGAGGATTTTTTACAGGAGAATATTTTTGATCCCCTGGGCATGAATCATACTTACTATTGTTCCACTCAGAAAGTAGTGAAAGGCAAAGTCTATGGATACAATTATGCGCCGGACGGGTTGAAGCAAAAACCCTATCTAGATCACACCTGGCCATATGCAGCCGGCTCCCTATGCAGCCCTACTGAAGATCTACTGATTTGGATGAAAGCGCTGCATCAGGGAAAAATCATGAAAAATGAATTATACCATTCTCTCATTACCCCGGGAACGTTAGCAGATGGGACCAGGGTCAGATACGCCAAAGGTCTTACCAATTCGACAAATTTCGGTCATCAGATGATCGCACACGGTGGAGGAATTCATGGTTTCTTATCCGAAACCCGCTATTTCCCGAATGAGGACCTTTATATCATTTGTCTCGTTAATACCACCGGTCCAAAAGGGGCCGGATACTTTGCTGAAGAAATAACCTGGAAATTGCTGGATAAAATTCCTTATCAAAAGGAAAAGATTGACATTGACCTGCAAGCCATCGCCGGAAAGTATCAGGGCCAGGGTCGCGGCCGAATGTTATCCATCGAGGTCGCCTCCCTCGATAATGGGCTCACAATACTATTTGAAGGAGCTCAAACCCCCGACACATTGGACACTTATATTGGTCATAGCACGTGGATGAAAAACAACGATATTATTACCTTCCAGCCGGACCGGTGTCTCACCGATTTTATAAGTGGTTTTTATTCCCTGGAAAAAATGAAATAAAAAATCATTGCTTGCCGCAGCTAAGATGATTAATTTCTCAACAGCAGGAAATTTAAATATCGGATGTGAGAAACTATCAGGGTGTGATTATCAATTTGCGGTGAGACACATATCCATTTTGTTTGAGTTGCACATAGTATATTCCAGAAGGCAGCGCTGCTACGGAAAATCTATTTTTTTCAGCAGTAATTTTTTCGTTCCATATTACTGAACCATCCGCTTGAAATAATGAAAGCAAACCAGACGGATCATCGACCTGAATTTCTACTTCGTAGTGAGCAGGATTTGGGAACATTCTAAAGGACAAACCCGTTAACGACTGATTTCTTTGAGCTACGGTAGCCTCATCTTTTGGAATTAAAATATGGGAGGGAAAGTTGATGCCGGTATGTACATGATTTGTAGCGATCAGTGGATTGATCAACGTATCAATATGATTATCGGGGTACATATCAAGACCATTATTCATGTTGCGATTATAGCGGGGATAGTTGGAAGAAGTAACAATCAATCGAAGCTGATGACCGGGCAGAATTGTAATAGCAAGCGCATCCAGCTCTATGGTAATAAGATAGACTTCCTCCTCATGCATGAACATGGTGTCCTGAACCCGGAAACCTTCCCGAAAACGCATCCTTTGTATTCCGTCTCCCAAAAGGATTGATCTTCCATCCGGAAACACATCCGTTACTCTCACTGAAAAATCTGTATCCGGTCGATCGGATGAAACATAAAGATTTACCGATATGCTACCCTGAATGACCAAAGGTTCTTCTAACTCTCCAGTGCTGAAAATCAAGGCGTCCTGTCTGCTTTCCACGAGCAATGACTGATCAAATGGTCCCTGATCCAGATTCAGATTGAGTGTCTTTCCTCCTACCGTTGGTGAGGGATCCCGGGGATCATAAGTGTAGGAAAATTTAGCCCCGGTGGTAAGTTCGCTATCCAAACTTTTTTCACCGGTGAGATAATAGGATTGACCGATGGCGGAAGGAGGTGGCCAGCTATCTGAATGAAGCCATTCATCATTACCCATCTGAAAAAATCTTACCGGCTGTCTTTCACCCCAGCCATTATCCTGACTACGTAAGTAATAATCGAAAAACCGCAATGCTTCCTTTACATTTTCTCCCGCCGCATCGGGATAGAAAAGTTCTCCCTGTATTCCCGAGCCAACAAAAGCGATTCCTGTACCTCCATGAACCCAGGGCCCCATTAATAACCGGTGCTTATCGCGAACTTCCTCCATCGAGCTGGATCGCAAAGTATCAAACATCCGCAGGGTCTGATCCGTATTATGATCATACCAGCCTCCAACCAACAAAAAAGGAATTCCAATTTCCTCAGGATACATCGATTCATTTTCCGCGATCTCCCAAATGAAATTATAGTAAGGATTATTGACCACAATTCCAGCAAAGCCAAATAGAATATCCAGGGTTTGAAGGCTTTCCACTTCCAGTACTCCACCGGGAAAATATTTTTCATAGGAAAACTGGGGGGCGGCCACTTCAGTTACACATACCAACAGGTGAGGCGGATGTGTTTTTGCTACCTTATATTGAATATTACCCAGGGCGGATGGGCCCCACATCCCGATTTTTCCATTTGACCAGGACTGCCGGGCAATCCACTCCACGACATCGTACCCATCCTCTCCATCATCAGACCCAAGGGCACAGGCTGCGGTAGAAGCAAAACGACATCTCCAGTCCACGACAACAAAAGCATATTGAGAATGGCCGATATCCTTTCCTATCCGCAATGGCAAGCCATTTTGTGCCATGAAAAATTTACCATAAGGTGTAATAATTAAGACGGTAGGAAAACTATCGGTGGAGTTAGGTAAATAGATATCACCAGCCAAAAACTTTCCATCCCGCATAGGGATTTCTACCATAGCGGTAGGTTGAGAAAATGCAAATACAGGCAGGACCAATAAAAAAAGCAAGATCTTCTCCCGGCACATGGAATATCTCCCTTCAAATATCATCCCATAAATTCTATTGTTGCTACTTCAGACTCTCTGCATTTTCGTAAATCTTGCTTATTGCGACTCCGATTTGCTTCATGTCATTGGTGTCGCCCAATAATACATTTTGAGGTATCCAAATCGCTTCCTCGCACAATTGGTCATTTAATGGGCAATGGTTGGCTTCCATATACCGGTTATAATCCAATTTTGCCGATGGGTAGAACTTTCTATAATATTTCGATTCCAGCGTATTTTTTAGAAAAGGCATTTTATTGAGTGGACGATATCCATCGTAGCAGGGAACTCCCTCTGACTTGAGCGCTGCGATAAATTTACTGCGGCTCAGACCCTTGAATTCCTGTTGATCATAACGGAAGGGAAAGAGGTGAAATGCAGCGCGGTTTACCTTGGGATAAAGACGATAAGGAGTAATTCCAGGGGTGGTTTCGATCTCTGACTTAAGGAGCGAGGCATTCTGATTTCTCAATTCTGTTTCGCCTTCCAGACGCTCTAACTGAGCCAGTCCGATGGCAGCCTGATATTCCGTAAGCCTTAGCTTGGTCCCGATCCTGACGGCTCCCGGGCTTAATTCACCGGCAACGGATCCGTAGGGATTTCCATAATTATGATAAGAATAACAGCGGTCCATGAATGCATCATCGTTACTGACGATTGCTCCACCCTCTCCCATCGGAATATTCTTGGAATTTTGAAAACTAAAGCAACCGGCATGTCCGAAGGTTCCCAGTTTTTTATGATCATACTCAGCCAACCAGGCCTGACAGGCATCTTCGATCACGATAAGATCATGTTTCCTCGCAATTTCCATGATGGGATCCATCTCACAGGGAAGACCCAAAATATGAACCGGAATGATTGCCCGGGTTTCCGGCGTAATTTTTTCTTCGATCTTGGCCGGATCCATCTGGAACGTTTCAGGATCAACATCCACAAAAACAGGTATGGCCCCGTTGAATACAACGCAGGACACTGAAGCAATGAATGAATAGGGCGTTACCAATACTTCATCTCCCCAACCCACCTCATATTGAGCCAGCGATGCATTAAGGGCATTGGTCCCATTGACGACCGTAAGACACCGTTTTATATCCAATATTTCAGCCCAACGCCTTTCAAATTCATCGACCACCCTATTGCGTGACCAGACTCCACTGCGCATTACTTTGAGCAATCCCGGCTCATCTTTATCGGGGTTCCAGACGGGCCAGGAGGGCCAGCTGTGACCTATTGCCGGTGTACCGCCCAGGAGGGCTGGAGTGGCGGATGCTTGATTATTTATATTAATCATCTTTACCGGAAAATTCAATCCGGCCGCTGCACCAATACCAGCGATTGACTGGTCACGGATAAACTTGCGCCGATCATATTTACTTCCCATAATTCGTTCATTTTTTTATACTCACTGTTGGTCTATTGCTTTCCGGAAGCCGTCCCAGACAAGGTTGAATCACCTTCAGAGCGTTGGCCGCCAGGATTTTCTGTTTCACTCCCAGAGGCAGCCTCGAATAAATTACCCATCCCAATTGAGGCCTCGGATCTCGCATAGGTAAATCGGACCCGTAAACGATACGGTTTTCATCCCCCTGCTCCGCCAGATATTCGATAGCTCCAAGCGGTAAACTGGTATAGGTTATTTCGGCGTAAACATTGGGGTATTTATGCATCAATTCAATGGTCTTTTGAGCCATAGAAAATGAACTGCCTGCATGGGCAACCAGCCACCGAACGTTCGGATACCTTGAAGCGAGGACATCAGTCTCCATCAAATCTTTTCGAGCATTATGTAGTAATCCGTAGAATTGATTCTTGTTGCCATATTCCCACCATATATCATAAGACGGATCGTGATATTCGACACCATACATTAAGTATGGTTTCATACCAATAAAGCGGGAATCACGGTATACCCGATGAATCATTTGCTCCATTTCCGCCTGGCTGAACTGAGTGGGATCGAAAGTACCCAACCCCCAATAACCCGGAGGGGCGGCATCCAGGGCAAGACGAGTGGTTTCATTTCCAGATTTGGCATCCTGACTGACTACGCCATCCCAGCTCATAATCCCTCCTCCAGCATATCCCAAATCTGAGACTAAAGAGAAAACACCCTTCGGGCCCCCATTACGCATCCGATAGTGTCTGCCTGCTCCATTCAGTCCTTCGTGTAGCATATGCATATGCATATCAAGAACAGGTAACGGCAGAGGCAGACCTCTCTGAGCCGCACGAACCAGAATATCCGAATCCTCATTTTCTTTCATTTCGGGCCTCTGAGACCTACCCAACAACCGGAGGAGATTTCCTCCTGCCATCTGCTCTTTGGCTTCACGGGGAATTCTGGCATAATCAATAAGGGTACGATGGGCTCCGGCAGACATCGTTGGAGCATTGGAAGCAAAAAGGATCTGACTGGTCAAGTTCTCCTCATAGAAATACTCCGGTCCTTCATTAATTTGAAACGTATCAAAGCAAATATGAAGATTCTTGTGCTGTCGAACCAACGGAATCACAAAGCGCTGGGCGGCCCAGGAGATATGACGCAGGAAAACGGCGAGCTCTGGATATTGAGACAGGAATAGATCCACATCTCTCCAATCTCCAAGCTCTGAATAATCAGTGATGATTAGCAAGACCTGTTGATCCGAAAGCCAATTAAAAAAATCCTGACAATAGTCTGCACGCCAGTCCCAGGCATTGGACCCGGGATGAATGGAAACCGCGCGGACTTGATGCTGTCTCAACAAGTCCCCGAGCGTATCGAGATCAGGGAATTCGCCGGTTTCCGGGGGAAATAGATTCCAGATGGCAGATAAATTGGGATAAGGAGCAAGCGTCTTGCTTAGTTTTAAATTGGAAAAATGTGCATCATAGCTTAATGAAAGCGTAGATGCCACCAGTGCTCCGGAAATAGAACAAAAATTTAATTCCTCCAATAATTCAGACAAACTTGTCTGTTCAAGTGAATGGGTAACCTGTCTCGGGCCAATCTCGGTAAACGCATCAAAATAAAGCAAGGGCGTTTCATCCTCAGCCGAAATTGACCTTTCTAGCCAAGAACCTATTCCGGGAAGACCAATGCCAACGGCGGAAAAATCCTGTATAAAACGTCTCCTGCTATATCGCATAAGGGATTCTCAACTATTTTCGACCATTCAACTTCTACCTCAGCGTATCCATAGAAGTCCGGGTCTCTCACAACAAAAGAAAGATAATAAAATTATGTCCGGTCACAGAAGAATGACCTGAACATTACTACGCAAAGTGAACAGGTAAACCTTGACGATCTGATATTTTTATCCCTTAATCCGAACGATTCCCTTTTCAAATCAACTTTCTGGTCACCGCTGGGAAAACAACGGAAAAAATCAGGCACAAAAACAGGTAAAAATACCTGTGCAAAACAGGTATTAGCACGCTTGTGCTCCCGGTTTTTCAATCCGAAATTAGATCAGAAAAAATTTCTCACCATAAAATAGGATTATGAAAAAGATTCGTACCGAGAGTCATTATTTGTATTCGACCGTATCGAGACAAATTAAGCAGTTTATTCCGGAAGTCCTCAGCACTTTGATCCTGCTAGCCTTTGCATTTGGATTAGCGGCTCAGCCCGGGTTGGAAGTCTCATCTCCCGGAAATGGAATCCAGGTCAATTCTGCAGGAAATAATGGGGTAAGTGTATTTGGTGCCACATTACATGGTATTGGAATTTTTTCCGCCGGGGACGATGGCATCAATATATATAATGCCGTGAATGATGGTTTCCAGATCACATCTGCCGGAAGCAATGGGGTTTATATCGAGGATGCCAATACCCATGCAATCAGGATTGATGATGCCGGAGATGATGCGATCCGTATCAACGATGCCGGAGATGATGGCATCGATGTACATGGTGCTGCCGGCGATGGCCTGTATGTGACCGGTGCCGGGCGAGACGGAATCTTTGTAAATGATGTGGTAGGTCGGTACAGCATGCAGATCTGGGGTAATAAGAATCAAAGCGCCACTCCGATTGGCCATATTGCCCAGATTTTTAACCGTTCCGGTGGCCAGTCCGCTGATGTCCTTGCATTAAGGGTACGGTTAATTTCTGATGGTGGCACAGTGTGGCCGGGAGCAGGAAATAATTTCATCACCTTTTTCACCGGTGACTCCGTAGCCATTGGCAGAGTGGAAGGCAATGGATCCGGAGGCGTAATTTACGGTACCTCCGGAGCGGATTATGCCGAATGCATGCCCATAAAGGATATAAAAGAAAGTTTTATGCCTGGTGATCTGGTAGGTGTGTTTGGAGGTAAAATATCACATAAGACGGAGGGGGCGACACAAGTAATGGTAATTACCGATCAGGCGGCCGTACTCGGTAATTCCAGCGATCGACAAAAAGGCTACAAACCAGTAAGTTTTATCGGTCAAATACCGGTAAGAGTAAGAGGTGCAGTCAAAGAAGGAGATTGGATTGTACCGGATGGCAACCACCGGGGGATAGCCAAGGCTGTTCCAACCTCCGAATTAACCCCCCACCATCAGATCGTCGGTCGGGCATGGGAGGGTTCGGAAAATCCCGAAATTAAAAGAATAAATACTGCCGTTGGACTGGACCATAGTGAGGGCCTGATGAGAATGATTCTAAACCAACAAAAGGAGATTGAGAAGCTCCGGTTCATGATTCTGGAGTTGCAAAAAAATACTCTAAATAAAACTTCATAAAATCTGAATAATAAAAACTGTGACTCATGAAAGATGATCTATCACCACGAGAAGACCAGATACTGAAATTGATCATTTCCGAGCACACTACCTCAGAAATTGACCCGGATACTCTATCTAAGCAAAGAAACCGTAAAAACGCACCGCAAACACCTTTTAGAAAAACTCAAAGCCCGCAATGTAGCCGGTCTGGTGCGGAGGGCTTTCGAATATGAATATGTATCGATTGGAAATACTATGTCTGCGTAAGAGTTGGGGATTGATTTCTATGGTTGGTCCGGAAAAAAGGAATTCTTATCGATGGCGATGTTGTGCCATCGTCGCGGTGGGGATAAATGCATAATTAATTGCGGTGATAAATAAATCAAATTTGAAAATAATCATTGTCGATGATCACGAAATTTACCGAAAAAGTCTGGTCAAAATTGTCTCTAAAATATTACCCGCCTCTTATATTAAGCAGGCTAACGATGGGAGGCAATTTCTGGAATTGCTTTCGGAAGGCGACAAAATTGATCTGGCAATTGTGGATATAAAAATGCCGGTACTGGGAGGTATTGAAGCGACTCGCCTCGCCCGGCATTTGGTTCCGGATCTCAAAGTACTCGGCATTTCCATGTATCATTCAGAAGAAAATCGAAGACTCATGTTTGCTGCCGGTGCGGCAGGTTTCATCTGGAAAGGTGGAGATAGAAACGAAATCGAAAATGCAATTACCACTGTATTAGACGAAATGTGTTCATAAATAAATTACTGGAAGGAGCTGCATTAAAAAATCAATGGCCCAAAGCACCAGTGATTAGTTCAATAAGAAAACTCATTGAAAATACAATAGATAATTACCAGCAAGATTCTAAATCGCCTGGTCCATTACAAAAAAGATAAAGTCTTATGAAAAATACCTGGTTCTTGACAATATTAAGTTGCTCGATGGTTAATCTGCTATATTCGCAAGCAAGTCAACCGATATTGCTGGAAGTGGAGGGGGCTATTCAGATTGGCCATAATGATAATCCAACGCCAAATCCAGGCACGATACGTTACAATGGCGCTGACCTTCAAGGCTATACTCCGGATGGATGGATATCACTAACCGGCGTTTCGTATATCTATGATATTGATAACAATCGCTACGAAACCATTAAAATCGGAAATCAAATCTGGATGGCTGAGAACCTCCGTTCTACCCGTTATAATGATGGTACTCCTATTCAATTAATTACCGATAATGCAGCATGGACTACCGCCGACAACGCACCTGCCTACACCTGGTATAATAATGGGCCATCGGCGTACGGAGCATTATACAATGAATATGTAGTATCCGATACAAATTCTCATAACGTTTGTCCCGCAGGTTGGCACATACCATCTGAATCGGAATGGAATACCCTTTCATCATTTCTGGGTGGGTCCAGTGTGGCGGGTGGCAAAATGAAACAGTCCGGATTGGAACATTGGAAAAGCCCAAATACCATGGCAACAAATGGAAGTAGTTTCACGGGATTACCGGGAGGCGCAAGAAACAGCTATTCCGGTGCATTTACGGGCATAGGTGAATTTGGTGGCTGGTGGAGTAATTCCCTTGGTACGGGAGGCTGGATCTACTACTTTTTGTTGGCGACAAATAATATACTTGACAATTATGTCTCTGATCCGAAGATCGGTTTGTCTGTGCGCTGTATTAAAGATTAACACGCGAAATGTGACCGGATTAATTATGATTAAAAGCACCTCATAAATGAAAAACTTGATCCTATCCATAATTTTATTCACTATTTCTGTTGCGAATATTTTCTCACAAGAACTATTCACCATCAGTGGTGGCATAACGATTGGTTCTACTGATCAGGTACCAGTGCCTGACGGGACCATTCGCTGGAATGGAAATGACTTCGAAGTATGGAAGGGATCTGCCTGGTTTTCTCTTACGGGAGAAAGATACATCAGGGACCGGGACAACAATAAATATGCTACGGTCAGAATAGGGAATCAGTTATGGATGAAGGAAAATCTTCGCGTTACCCATTACAATAATGGAGTCTCCATTCCTCTGGTGACCGATGCAGCCTCCTGGACTTCGCTCAATTCTCCGGCTTATACGTGGTATGACAATGCAGGATCGGATTTTGGTGCTCTCTACAATTTTTATGTAGTGGCAGACACCAACCGCTACAACGTTTGTCCTTCCGGATGGCATGTTCCCACACAGGGCGACTGGAATATCTTGATTACCAATCTCGGAGGATCAGCCGGAGCCGGAGGGGCACTAAAAGAAGCCGGATTGGCCCATTGGGCTCCACCAAATAGCAGTGGAACGAATGATAGTGCTTTTACGGGATTACCAGGAGGGTATCGTAACGCGCTTGGCTCCTTTTTCTTCAAGAGTCTGTTTGGTTTTTGGTGGAGCAACCAGGCTGCACCTGATGATAAAGCCCTGTTTTTTAGCCTGATTTACAATGACATCATTATAAACAGCAACAATTTAGATATGAAACATGGCCTGTCCGTACGATGTATTAAGGATTAATCGGCACCTACCCAAGTTCATTTATTAATGATCCTGAAGTCTTTTTAGGACCCCTTTATTCAATAAATCATCTAGCAAACCCAGCGGGCCGTCACTGAAACAAACGAAATTGCTTTCGATTTAATCGCATTATCTTCACCAGAGCGCTGCTTAAAAGATTTTAAAAAAAATGTCCAACTTAGCAAGCTTCTTTAGTCTTTAGAGAAAGTTAAAAGATCATATCATGAAAAAATTTCTCATTCTGTTGCATGAAGATGTAGAACAATTGCATAATCTTTCTCCTAGGGAAATGGAAGAATTGGTCAAAGCGCATATGGATTGGGCGGCCAAACTTGGAAAGGAAGGACACTTGATTTCCGGAGATGGACTGGAAGAAAAAGGCGCATTGATCACTGGTAAGAATTCCGTGATTAAGGATGGTCCTTATTTGGAAGCCAAGGAAATTATTGGAGGATATTACCTGATAGAGGCACAAGACCTATCGACGGCTACGGAGATCGCTAAAGAATGCCCTTGCCATCATTGGGGTGGCACCACCGAAGTTCGACCAATAATGGACTATAACACCAATGGATAACCCGGTCCATTACCGGGATATTGAACTTAATTACCGGAAGTTGTATGGGAAGCTCTATGCTTCCCTTTTAGCTCTTTTCGGACCGGCTCACATTCCGTTGATTGAAGATGCTATTCAGAATGCCTTTTATAAATCCCTAAAAAGTTGGAAACCAGATGCATTTCCCCAAAATCCACTCAACTGGTTGTTCGTGGTGTGTAAAAATGACCTGTTGACCCAGCTGCGAAAGCTCAAGCAATCCGGATCTTTCACCCTTTTGGAACCTAATGCAAAACTGATGGAAACAGATGATCAGCATATGGACCCCCGGTTAGAATTGCTGTTATTCATCGCCGGCTTGAATAATATTACGGTAAAATCTAAAATCCTCTTTTCACTAAAGAACGTATTTGGACTGAGTGTCAAAGAAATTCAACAAAATACCCTTTTGGGTGAAGCCGCTGTTTACAAAAATATAAAACGTACTCAGGACAAAATTCTGAACCGGGATCTTTTACCCGATACCGCTGAAGACGAACAATCTATACCAATCATTCTCGAGATTCTGTATTCCGTATTCAATCAAGGCTTTGATGTACTGGAAGGAACAGGGATGACGCTGGACCATGATATCGTACTTGAAGCCTTTGCATTAGCCAAACAAACACTCCGGCACTATTCAAACCACCATCAGACCAAGAATTTAATGGCCTTATTTTGCCTGCATGTGGCCAGAATGCCAAGTCGTTTCGGCATTGATCAGATCATTCCCTTTTATGAGCAAGACCGCAAAAGTTGGGATCAAACCTTAATTCAGCTTGGAGTACATTATTTGACCAAACCACGCACACTGGATCGCTATTATTTGGAAGCTTTGATCACCTCCTTGCACATGATCACCCGTAAGCCCGATCGTACTCATTGGAAGCAGATCAGTGAATGTTATTTTTTACTTGAAAAACTAAATAATTCGCCAATTACCCGGATCAATTATGCCTATACATTGGCCCGGGCAGGTAAGTTGGGCGAAGCCATAAAAAAGCTGATTGCGGCCAAGAGAGAACTGCCATCTGATCATTTTTACCTTCATCTGGTTGAGGCAGAAATACTGCGTCATCAATATCCGGAGCAATCGAGAAGAATTCTCTTAAAAGCATTGACACTCAACGATCATCCCTTACGTCAAAAACTAATCCGGGAAAAGATCGATTCAATCAATTAAGTCAGATCATGTGTTTCGGTTCTATTTAAAGGATGAACATTTTCTATCTTCATTCTACTGGAATTTGAATTTCGGGGTCATGACAATATCTATAGACAAAGTTATCGGCACAGACAAGTATTTATTGAGATTGCCAAATGAGCGCGATATTGATTTTATTTTCTCGGCCACGCAATTCCCAGGATTTAACGACTTTATGCAATGGGATGCTCCTGACAGTAAAAAAATAATTGTTCAAAATTTAAGGCAAACAATCCAAAAGTGGAAAATCGGCACTGAATACAATTTTACCATTGTAAACAAAATTGATGAAAACCAAAGATTAGGTCGAATATCTATAAGAAAAACAGGTAAAAAAAATATCTGGCACCTGGGCTATTGGACACATCCACTACATCAGGGCAAAGGAGTGATGACAGAAGCGGTAGCTTCGATTCTCGGCTTTGGCTTTAACACACTTTTGGCTAAGGAAATCCGGTCCAGATATGCCATTCAGAATAAAGCCAGCGAAAAGGTTCTATTTAAAAATGGTTTCAGATTCTTAAAACACCTCGAGCGGGGATTTCAAAAAGAAGGGATCTGGATTCGAGAAAATGAATTAAGAATAAAACGGAAAGAATGGTCTGCAAGATCAAAGTCCCAAAGTACTGATTGCACTTTCTGTAAAACGCTGATTGATCACCCTCATACTCTTTTTGAGAATGAAAATATAATTGCTATACTGGATGCTGACCCAATTACGGTCGCACATATTATCATTTGCCCAAAAAACCACATCACTGATTTTCATCTCCTACCTGACGAGATCTTATTGGAAATTATGCAATTGGCAAAGAAATACGTGAAGGCTTTGAACAAGATATTCCAGCCCAAAGGATACTCAATGATGATCAACGGTGGTAAATATAACGACATCAAACATATGCACCTCCATATCTTTCCCCGGTTTTCTCAAAAAGACTTTCGTTGGGTTTACAACGAGCATTTGCCGAAGGAAGCTTCTAAATTTGAGGTGGTAAAAAAACTCCTGGAAGGACACCTCAGTTGAATATCCTTATTTTAAGAGAATGGAAAACCAGCTACTGGAAACGGAAAGACTTATTCTCCGTCCGTTTATGGAAGAGGATATAGAGCCCACTTACCAAATGAACCTGGATCCAGAAGTATCCAAATACACCGGTGATGGAGGAGTGGTGGACCGAGCAGAAATCGAACGGCGCATCACCGAAGATGTCATGGGTGACTACCGTAAACATGGATTTGGGAGACTGGCCGTTACATTGAAAACGGAGAATATATTAATTGGCTTCTGTGGTTTGAAGTATCTGGATGACCTGGATGTAGTTGATCTGGGCTACCGGTTGAACCGGAATTATTGGGGTCAGGGCTTTGCTACAGAAGCGGCTAAAGTCTGCCTTGATTTCGGTTTTAAAAAGTTAAATCTATCGCAGATTATTGGATTGGTGCTCCCGGAAAATATTGCTTCCATACGGGTCCTGGATAAATTGGGTTTCAGATTTGAAAAGGAATTTGAACAAGACGATCTACTTGTGCGACAATATGCCCTATCAAATCTTGCGAGGGATGAATCTATCGATTGATAAAATAAGGTATTTGATAAATCCACTTCGGAATCATTCCTGCCGGTCAGACCAAATTAAATCAATCAATTAATTCCTAAATTATCAGAATCCCAGTCAGGTCCTCCTCGAGAAATCTATTTTTGTGAGCTGGAATGCCAAAACTTTATTCAGATTTAGGCTATAATAAACAAATATGGAAGAGCATCAATTTGCCACGAAAGCAATTAAGACCACACAAAGGGCTTTTGAAAACATAAATCCGGTTACGGCACCGATTTATCTGAGCACCACCTTCAAACGTAATCCGGATGGGAGCTACAACGATGGTTTTGTGTACACAAGGGCTGATAATCCAAACCGGCGTATTCTTGAGCAAAGTCTGGCCGAATTGGAAGGGGGAGCAGATGCTTTTGCATTTTCTTCGGGCATGGCTGCGGTGAGTGCACTTTTCCAAAGTCTGTCACCTACCGATCACATTTTGCTTCCGGACGATATCTATTTTAATATCTACTTGTTGGTAGATGAAGTGTTCTCACGCTGGGGTTTGACCTATACGCTTGTCGATATGACTGACCTGAATGCCCTAAAGGCTGCATTTCGTCCCAATACCCGGCTGGTATGGCTTGAAACACCCTCCAACCCTCAACTGAAGATCACTGACATTGCCGAAGTAGCGACCATCGCTCACGACCAGGGGGCCTTGATAGTGGTCGATAATACCTGGCCTACCCCAGTTTTGCAAAGACCTTTTGATCTGGGAGCAGATATTGTCATGCACTCGACGACGAAATATTTTGGCGGGCACAGTGACGTACTGGGAGGCTGTATTATTCTAAGGCAGGAGTCAGCTTATACCGATCGGGTAGCCAAAGTGCAGGTTTTCTCCGGAGCAGTGCCTTCCCCTTTTGATTGCTGGCTTATCAGCAGAGGTATTCAGACTATGCATTTAAGAGTACATGCACAATCCAATTCAGCAGCGGAACTAGCGTCTTTCCTCAGTCAGCATCCCCGTATTGAAAAAGTGAACTACCCTGGACTGTCAGATCATGCAGGCTATGAGATTGCAAGGCGTCAGATGCCAAATGGTGCTGGTGGCATGTTATCCATTTTGGTGAAGGGTGATGGAGAAAGAGCCTTACAGGTTTCGAACCGTTTAAATGTCTTTACGACAGCGACCAGTCTTGGGGGGGTGGAAAGTCTGGTAGAACATCGTAAATCTATTGAAGGACCATCCAGTCAGACTCCGGATAATCTGCTTCGTATTTCGGTTGGCCTGGAAGATATTGGGGATCTTATTGAGGATTGGGATCAGGCATTGAGGTTATGATTTTGACCGGTATCTGTCTTTGCCCTTACTTTAAGGCTTAACAAAGTTAATGCATGAACCCTCACTGGGTCTTATTTCAATAAAATTCGAAATCTTCTGGCCAGTATTGCGACAAGGGAAATATGAATAGTTTCAAATATTAATCATCCGGCTATGACGAATACCATCAATTTCAGTATGCCAGACGAATCTAGGATGTGCCTCACGTTTCTTACGACTAAGGTGCGGTTTCCATTTTAGCTCCATCTGGTTAGAATGCGTATCCTTTGTCCGGATTTTCTTAACCACATTTTGCTCCATGTCTTCCACCCAGGATTCAATTGAATGTTTGCGACCCGATTTATCTGTGATTAATTGCAATCGCAGCGCACCATTTCTATTGACGACATCACTCAATCTGGATTGAGTCCGGTCAAGAACCGGAAGATCGTATTGAACGGATTGCGTGCTGAGATCGATTCTATCAATATTATTCTGACTGGCGTTGCCTATCTCATGTCGTTCCGTAGAAATCCGGAGAAAAGATGCATTTAAATGTCCATCTTCATTTTTACCATCCTTGGTGAGAATCGGGGCGTATCCATTTTTCTTGCGATGCTCATTGACCAGGTCCAGTAAGTAGGTGTCAATAGCCACGGGATCTTTACTAACGGTAATGGTATTGGTATGAAAAACCTTTCCTGCCAATGGTCCTCCATGATATACCCCTACCAGTGCATCCATTATGTTTAAAATACAGGGAGTGATTTCATTGAGAGATTTATAGAAAACCGGGACACAAAGTCGAGTGCCGGGATAGGGGCTATCCAGCCTTCGCCAGGTCGATCCGTGAGTACCAACCGGATTATCTGTACAACCGTAATTATTTTTCATCACTCCGGTCACTCCGGCTTCGCGATGATCCTTGGCAATGGCTACATTGATCATAAAGTCATTTTCATAAACCGGCCGTTTGACCCGTTGATGCGCCTTATATTCTTCCGGATATTCAGGAGCGGCCGTAAACTCAGGAGCACCTTCCGGTACCTCTCCCTTGTTTCGGGGATTGACCCAATGAAGTCCATAAGTACCCTGAGGCCGATCTATATAAAAATCATTTTGATCCCCCTGAACCGGCCGATAACCCTGTACCAATGGGTATTCTCTTCGACTGCCTGCTGAATAAATAGTGTCGAAGATGGTAATATTCTCTATGGGAAAATTACCATCCAGCATTTGCGTCAGTCCATGAACGATCGCATCAGAAAGGGCCACTTTAGGACCGAAAGGGCAAGTGGTGGAAGTCCAGTTATTTTCTTCCGCATGCTCACCATAGGAAAGATTAATCTTGATACTCACTTTGGTGTGCTCATTCAATTTATCCGCTGGAAATAATGATTCCCAGGCTTTTCCCACCGCAGGCTTCCCGGTCAGCCGCATCACTGCCGTATCCATCATATTGGAGACCCGAATGCGGTCGACACCGAATTGCCGAATCATGTCTACGATGACCCGGTCATTATTCGGTACGGTTCCCGGTGCTGTATTCAGTGCCGTCGCCTGCCTGTCGTAGATACTTACAATGGGAGACCCGAGAGAGGAATTAAAGAGAAAATGTGGAGTGCCATAAAACAACGTACTCCCCAACATTGCCTGGGTGCTGCCGCGCAAAAATGCCCTTCTTTTCATGAATTTCTGCTTATGCTGAAAGAATACCCATAAGTTAAGGATTAACTGGCATAAGTTCAGGATTTATTGACCATTATGAATATGATGCTTTGAGTTAAATGGCCATTTATTCACCATCCCAGAAAATCTCTTCAAGCGGACGATTAAAAAGCCGGGCAATTTTAAATGCCAGGGGTAAACTGGGATCGAACTTCCCTTTTTCAATGGCATTAACCGTCTGCCGGGATACCTGTAAACGATCTGCCAGATCCGCTTGGGTCAGGTCCTGCTCTGCTCTTAAGACTTTAAGTTTATTTCTCATGCATATCGTTTTTGCCCCAGGAAAATACCTGTGAGGTACGTAAGCGCTATGAGGATACAGATCACCGAGATTTCAGCGTCTCCATTAATCAAGTTGGTGGTGTCTAGTAAAGAATAGGTAAAGCCTCCCACAATGCCTACTCCAAGAGCCATGGCCATTGCTTCCAAATGTATTTTCTTTAGTAACTCATCGAGACCATTGATATACCGGCGGTTGGCTAAAATCATTCCCACACCGAAAACAGCATTGATGATAACAGCAATTAGCGTCAGGCTACTCTCTTCCTCCCATAAGAATAAAGGGCCAAAGGTGGCGATCGCCAAAGTAAGCACCCACATTAAAGTCCAAATCCCGAGATTTTTCGTATTCCGTTGCGTCACCGACGACCAGCTTTCTGATTTATCCATATGTAAATTACATTTAACTATTTGTAAAATATACTTTACACCAAAAGTAAAACAAATAAAACATTTTGTCAAATAAACTTAACAAAATAATTTGTTTAACAAAAAAAGTCCCGGCAAGAAACCGGGACTCGGATGGGAAATCACATTTACTCCTAAAACTATATAACTATTCCTTATGCAATGGTGATGGTTTTGTCGCCATAGACATCCTGAATCAGATTCAGGATCTTTACCCCTTCGTCCATGGGACGTTGGAAGGCCTTTCTACCGGAGATCAATCCCATACCACCCGCTCTTTTATTGATGACAGCTGTCTTGACTGCCTGAGCAAAATCGTCATCGCCCGAAGCACCACCGGAATTAATCAATCCGGCTCTACCCATATAACAATTCATCACCTGGTAGCGAGTGAGATCAATCGGATGATCCGTTGTTAGGTCTGAGTACACTTTCTTATGTGTTTTTGCGAATTTAATGGCATTGAAGCCGCCGTTATTCTCCGGTTGTTTTTGTTTCACAATATCCGCCTGGATAGTGGCAGCCAGATGGTTAGCCTGTCCCGTGAGGTCGGCAGCTACATGATAATCTTTATCTGATTTGAAGGCATTGTTTCTGAGGTAAGCCCAAAGCACGGTAACCATACCCAGACTATGCGCATGTTCAAAGGCTTCACTGATTTCCTGTATCTGACGGCTGCTTTCTTCGGAGCCATAATAGATGGTAGCCCCTACTGCAATGGCACCCATATCAAATGCCTGATCTACACTGGCAAAAAGAATTTGATCATATTTATTCGGGTAAGTCATCAACTCGTTATGATTGATCTTGACGAGAAAAGGAATTTTGTGCGCATACTTTCTCGCTACCGATCCCAGCACACCGAGTGTCGATGCAACGGCATTGCACCCCCCTTCAATAGCCAATTCTACGATATTTGCCGGGTCAAAATAGATTGGATTGGGGGCGAAAGAAGCTCCGGCAGTGTGTTCGATCCCCTGATCCACCGGAAGAATAGACACATACCCGGTTCCTCCGAGCCTCCCCGTATTGAAGAGCGTTTGAAAATTTCGCTGGACAACCGGTGACCGGTCGCTGGCAGCGACCACCCTGTCGATATAGTCAGGACCGGGTAGATGCAAGTGCTCTTTGGAAACGGTCTGGCATTTATGTTCCAGAAGTGAAGGAGCGTCATCTCCTAAAAGTTCAATTATTTTGTTAGACATATTAAATGAATTAGATGATCATTATTAAGCTCAAAAACAAGCCTCGAAATAACAACAATCCGGTTGGCCAGGGAATGATACTGATCACTACGAGGCCTATCACTGATCATCCGGAGATAATTTGATCCTCTATTTTAAGGAAGAGGAACTGGGTTGAAAGTCCAATTTTGTATATTGGTTCTCTACTGCATTTTCTTCAAATCTTTATCTATGAATTCAAGTGACAAGCAAAAAAACACTTCAAGAAGAACATTTATCAGACAAGGTGCGATTGCATCCTCTTTTTACATTGTACCCCGCCATGTTTTAGGGGGACTGGGATATGTTGCTCCCAGCGATCAACTGGGCCTGGCTGCCATTGGTGCCGGCGGCAAAGGTAGAAGCGACATTAAGAATGCTTCCGTTGATGGACGTGAGAGAGTGGTCGCTTTATGCGATGTGGATTTTTCGGGATCAGCCGCCGCCTCAGTAGAAGCTTTTCCACAAGCTAAAAGGTATGCGGATTACCGGGAAATGCTGGATAAGGAAAAGGACATCGATGCGGTCACAATCTCGACTCCGGATCATGTTCATGCTCCGGCTGCCGTATATGCGATGGAACGAGGCAAGCATGTCTATGTACAAAAACCAATGACTCATAATATCCGGGAGGCCCGGCTCCTGACGGAGATGGCCAGAGAAAAGAAAATCGTCAGCCAGATGGGAAATCAGGGTGGATCCAATCCTCTTTTAGGGATGGTCCAGAAATGGGTTGATTCCGGCGTACTTGGAAATATCTCCAAAGTACAGGTATGGACGAACCGTCCAGTTTGGCCTCAGGGTTTTGCGATGCCCCAGGCCGATCCCGGTAAAAAACCCGAGGCTTTGGATTGGAACCTATGGTTAGGCCCGGCTCCGGAGATACCTTATACCCCGGAGATTCATCCCTTCAACTGGAGAGGTTGGTGGAACTACGGAACCGGAGCGCTGGGTGATGTAGGTTGTCATTTGATTGATATTCCTTTCCGTACCCTCGGTCTAAAATATCCAAAAGACGCCGAGTGCAGTGTAGGATCTATTTATACGCAAATGTGGACCGCAGATTACCATCCGGAGGGATGTCCTGCCTCTTCCTTTATTACGCTGCATTTTGATGCTACCGAAAAAAGTAAATCTCCGATCGAAATGACCTGGAGCGACGGCGGCATTCGTCCTTCCCATCCGGAGATCATACCGGCGGATAGCGACATCGGGGGAAGCAATAGTGCGAATGGCGTACTGATCATAGGAGATAAAGGCATCATTTCCACCAATATTAATGATAGTTCACCGTTGATGCCCAAATTATATTTGAACGACGGCACCACTGAATTTGGTCCGGAGACCGAGCCGAATGATATACCGGAATATGGACACCACCGGGCCTGGGTTGATGCCTGTAAAGCCGGTTTTAACAGCCCGGAACATAAAGCTTTAACCTCCTCATTCGACTATGCCGGTCCCATGACCGAGACGGTGTTGATGGGAAATCTGGCCATACGGAGTTACATGTTGAGGAGGGAAAACAGTATGGGTAAAACCGAATTCTTTGGCCGGAAAAAACTGCTGTGGGATGGTGACAACATCCGGATCACCAATCTGGAAGAAGCCAATCAGTTTGTAACCCGTACGTACCGGGAAGGATGGGAAGTGTAACGAAAGTCGAATCAAAGAATATCGAAGGACGAATTGGAGCATGTTGAATTAATGTCGTTAAGACAACATATTTTATACTTTATAATATCATGAATTGATATCCCGGGAGAGCGGCAAATCCTGAGGATGTCGAAGGATATTCGCTGACTTAGAAACGATATATTTTGGACTTAACTTAACGGCAAGGAATGTTGATGACTAATTGAGCAGAAATCTGATCTTGGAGCTCAAAATCAATCTTAAGATTAATCTGAAATTGATACACCAAATTGAAAGAAAGCATTTACTACCTGATATCGATTTTAATAATTCTCCTAAGCTCCTGCACTCGACCACTTCCGGAATCCAACCGGCCAAATATTGTCTGGATCACTTCGGAGGATAATTCCAAACATTATCTGAAACTTTTTGATGATAATGGCGTACGTACACCTAACATCGAGAAATTAGCTGCTGACGGAATTGTTTTCCGGCATGCTTTTTCCAATGCTCCCGTCTGCAGTGTTGCCCGGTCTACTTTAATTACCGGCTGTTACGCTCCCCGGGTTGGAGCTCAATTCCACCGGAAGATCAAGATCGTTCCCATGCCGGATTCGCTAAAAATGTTTCCTACCTATTTAAGAAGGGCGGGATATTATACGACGAATAATAGTAAGGAAGATTATAACCTGATCAAAGGTGATTCAGTGTGGGATGAATCTTCCCGTAATGCCAGTTGGAGAAATCGAGCCACGGATCAGCCTTTCTTCCATGTGTTTAATATTGGGATATCTCACGAATCCAGTCTGCATTTTACTGAAGAAGACATGCAGCAAACCAAACCAACGACAGATCTTCAATCTTTTAAGGTCCATCCAAATCATCCGGACACGGAATTATTTCGATATACCAATGCCTACTATAGAGATAAGATCCGCGAGATGGATAAAAAAGTGGGTGATGTGGTGGACGAGTTGGAAAAAGACGGATTATTAGAGAATACGTTCATTTTTTACTTCGGAGACCACGGAGGAGTCTTACCTGGCAGTAAAGGTTATTTATTCGAGACTGGCCTGCATGTGCCACTGGTAATTTATATTCCGGAAAAATATCGACACCAGCTTGACCTGCAACCCGGAAGCGACCAGGAAGGATTTGTGAGTTTCGTTGATTTTGCACCGACGGTATTAAACCTCGCCGGGATCAATGTGCCCCAGGAGATGGACGGAAGGGCATTTCTTGGTCCGGGAATATCCAATCAGGAAGTGTCCCAGCGAAATATAACCTATAGTTATGCAGACCGTTTTGATGAGAAATATGATCAGGTACGTGCGATACGAAAAGGCAGGTATAAATATATACGGTATTTTCAGCCATTTAATATCGACGGGTTAATGAATAATTACCGCTACCGGCAACTAGCCTACCAGGAGTGGCTAACCATGCACCAGGAACACAAACTAGATACTGTCCAGGCAGCATTTTTTATACATCATCCTGTTGAAGCGCTCTATGATCTGCAGAATGATCCCTATGAGACCGACAACCTGGCGACAAAGGCTCCGCAGCATGATCATCTGACAGAAATGCGGCAACTATTAAATGCATGGCTAATAGAAATGCCGGATCTGTCTCTTTATCCCGAACATTTTCTCATAGAAAATGCCTTTGAGAATCCGACCGGATTTGGCAACAGTCACCAGCCTCAGATAAAAAGATATCTGGATGTCGCTAATCTGGCGCTGAAAACATCAGACACCGAATCCGGCACATTATTAAACTTATTAAAATCAGAAGATCTCTGGGATCGCTATTGGGCTCTAAATGTCAGCATTTCCTTGAAAGTCAAAACGGAAACACTTCACATGGAAATAAAAAACATTACTCAAAATGATGGGGAATTGATCAACCGGGTGCGGGGGGCAGAATATCTGGCTATTGCCTATTCGCAAAATCCGGTAAATCTCATGACCGGCTGTCTTTACGAATCGACTCAACCCGCAGAAGCACTGCTGATTTTTAATGCCATGACCTTAATGCAGGACGGTTATGACTATAATTTTAAATTGAACATTAAAGAAATGCATCCAAACGTTCGTGAAAATGATGAAGTAAAAAGGAGAATAGAATATTTTGAATGACGAATTGATAATTTATATTTTAAATGTCGTTAAAATTAAGCTCGAAAATTTTGGAATTCAAGTCGGCAAATATCCTTCGACATGCTCAGGACTCGCCGCCATCACTACTGACAATTAATTCCTGATTCCTAATTGATAATTGATAATATTTGAAAAGAAGAGATGATGTTTATTATAATTTTATTTGAACATTAAATTCAAACCAACTCATGAGCTTCCTCACTGCAGAATGGCGTAAATTGATCCTGGTCAATTATGCAATTGATCCCGGCCTACTAGCACCATTTATACCCACTGGTACGAGTCTTGACTTTTACGACGAGAAATGCTTTGTCAGTTTGGTTGGTTTTATGTTTATTGACACCCGCTTGCGGGGAAGAAGAATTCCTTATCACATCAATTTTGAAGAAGTCAATTTGCGATTTTATGTAAAACCGGAATATGACCAGACCAGGCGAGGCGTTGTCTTTATTAAGGAAATCGTACCAAGGATCGCTTTAAGTCTCGTAGCCAATTTTTTATACAAAGAACGCTATCAAACCCTACCGATGAGACACCACTGGTCAAAATTAGAGGACAGTCAGATGATCGGCTATGCCTGGGCTGCAAAGAAAAAGTGGCAATCAGTCAATGTGAGAGCAGCCAATACGTCACTGCCCATTGAAGTTGGATCGGAAGCGGAATTTATTACGGAGCATTATTGGGGGTATACCCAGGTGAATGACCGTCGTACTTATGAATATGAAGTGACCCATCCCACCTGGGAACATTACCCGGTAAATGATCTGGAAATAAATGTTGACTTTGCCCTTACTTATGGAAAATATTTTGCCTTCCTACAGACATTGGAACCTCACTCTGTCCTGCTGGCAGAAGGATCTAAAATAACCGTTGAAGGCAAAAGGGAGCTTATTTTTGCTTAGCGTCTTTTGTACTTTCCTACGATCGCCCTTCCTGGAAAAACATTTTCGACATTTTTTCCATCTCTTACAGCCAGTACCCCATTCACCAGTACAAAATAAATTCCCTCACTATATTTTAGCCCTGTAAAGTCAGCCCGGTCAATAATTTCGTCCGGATTAAAAATCGTGAGATCCGCATCGGCTCCCACCTGGACTCTACCTTTGCGGGTCATCATGGGGGCAACGGGTTCCAATCTTCGGGCGGGCATAATCGTCATTTTTTTGAGCGCGTCCATTAGTGTCAGCAATTTTTTCTCCCGCACGTAGACACCCAATACCCTTGAAAAGGTGCCGGCGGTCCGCGGGTGGGCCATGGGAGCATACGGCATGCCATCTGATCCGATGTTGGTCACCGGATGGGAGACACCGGTCTCGATCCATTCCGGTTTCATCATATGGATAATTACCGTCCCTCCTTGTTTACGATATTTATCAAAGGTCTCTTTGGTAAGCCGTTCTCCCGTCGCTTCCCACTGCAGATCCTGATAAGAAATCCCCAGGGTCTCCTGCCAACCTTCATCAAAAAGTACGGATTGTAATGCGGTGGACGCTGCCGTGTAGGGATAAACTTCCGTGGTGATGTCGAGGCCCCTATCCTGAGCAGATGCAACCATGTCCAGCGTGACCTGAATGTCTCCGAGGGAGAGGCTATTGGCATGCACAATATGCAATGGAGCCCCACTGGTGGTAGCATTAGCAATGGCCTCCTGTATCCCTACCAGCCCAAAGCCACGCGTATGCGAAAAAACCGTCACCTTACGTTGAGCTGCTATCTCATATATCCGGAAGATTTCCGCCTGCGTGGCACCGGGATAATAGCCCACAGGAACGCCAATACCCAGGGCGCCACCAGCCAATTCGTAATCTACCATATCTGCCATGGCGGCCATATCCTTATCGGTAAGTGAACGATAGCTGCTTCTTCCCAAATTGATCATCAGCTTACTTAGTTCCGGACTATTACGGCCCTCTTTCTCTGCAATATCTTTGGCCTTTTCGAACAAAGGCTGGTAATCTTCCATGGCAAAAGTACGAAGGCTGCCATGGGGTACCGAAGCGCCAAAATTGACTATGGATTTACCCGATTTCCCATCAATCCACTCTTTGACGAAGGTCACTCCACTTTCCAGTTCAAGTGCCGTTGTTACCCCATCCCTGACCTGGTATTGGTGCGCTTCATTGGTCATACCATGCACATGTAAATCGATGAAACCAGGAGCCACCACCAGTCCGGAAACATCGATCATCTCTTTGCCCTCCAACCTTTCGGTGGAGATCTCCCTAATCCGGTCACCGGAAATGCCCACATTCCGAATTCCATCAAAGCCGGTCTCAGGATCCATCACCCGGCCACCCAGGAGTACGATATCATAGACGCGTTCCGGTTGAGAAGAAAGAATATATGGAACCAACAAACCAACAAAAAACAGTAAAATAGATTTCATCAAGTGCAAATTTAAAATCTGCGTTAAGGTAGGTTATTTTGGCATATCTCCTGGGATCAAAGCAAATCTGAAACGCTTCAATTGCCCTGACCTGAACTTCTATTATTCCCGATATCAAATTGGAATGAAATCCTGAACAAAGGTGATCATTGGGGAGTTATATTATGAAAAGATCCGGGTGTTCTGAACATTAAAATCCGAAACCGGGTAGGAACAGTTTTTAATTAAGAAAGCGAAGAAAATGAGCTGGACCAATCTGACTTTAATTCTCCTTTTTGTAAACTCGCACTTCCTTTATTCGCAATCTAATTTCAGGCCCGAGGCCATCAGGTTCACATTAGAAGGTGATTTACAATTGAAATTGGGTAATCTGGACCAGGCCATAGCCAACTATTCCAATGCGATTGAGACCGATCGAAACTATGCCGATGCATATATGAAGAGAGCTCAGGTGTTTAAAGTCGTCGGTAGATATCCTGAATCCTTGCAGGATTATAACCGGGCTATCGCTATCAACCCGTTCTCAATTTACTTGTATGATAAGAGAGCGAAACTCCGAATGATAAGCCTCGATTATGAGGGTGCCATGAATGATATCAATCAGGCAATATCTATGAATCCGGGAAATCCTGAATTAATTGATCAAAGAGTGGATAATTTCTTACTCCTGGGTGACTACGAAGAAGCCATTATTGACCTCGATACGTTAATTTCCATTCATTCGAAAGAAGATCTTGATTTTCTTAAAAAAGCGCTGGTATACCTGGAAGCAGGAGATTTTAGTTCGAGCAGAGAATGTATAAATATAGCCCTGGAATTAAATCCCTCCCTCTCTTTGGCCTATGATTTGGAAGGGCTGCTTTACCTGAAGGAAGAACGGTATTCTGATGCAATCAACTCCTTCGACAAAGCCATTGAATTAAGCCCGGGTTTTGCCATCGCCTATTATAATCGGGGATTAGCTTATCGTTTTTTAGGCAATAAAGAGCAGGCTAAGAATAATTTTGATGAAGCCATTTTACTTAGTCATGACAGGTCCAATATTTACTTTGCCCGGGGATTGGTAAAAAAAGAGTTGGGTGATTTTAACGGGGCCCTGGAAGATTATAATTTAGCCATTGGATTTGACCAGGGCTTTCAAGAGGCATTTTATAACCGAGCTTTCATAAAAAAACTTTTAGGCGAATTCACCAGTGCCCTGGCTGATGCCGATCTTCTGCTGGAAGAAAATGAAACCGATGCGAAATATTGGAATCTGCGTGGTAGTATCAAGCAACTTCTGGATGATCATAACGGTGCCATCCGTGATTACGACCAGGCCCTGAGTCTGGATGTCGAATACGCCGAGTGCTATTACAATAGAGGCATTGCCTATCTGACTACCCTAAGGACCAATCAGGGTTGCCAGGATATTGAACAGAGCATAAAATTGGGTTATGAGCCGGCGGTCCATATTAGAGCCGGTTTTTGTCCATAATTACCGGAGAACCCACCCTGCCAGCGAATATTCAGTACCTCCTGGTTGGAAATATATTCCTGAGTCTCATGCGGCGAATCAACTGATAAATAAATTCTTATCTTTTATCGTTGAAAATCCAATTTTTCTCCGATCTAAGTTTAAAATATTTTTAAATAATGATCGACTTTTAATAGTCATAATAGTTTCAATTCAAAAGCCCTTCTTACCATCGCACAAGCGTTTTTACAGCCGAGTTTAAAAATGATATTTTTTCGGTGGGTTTTTACGGTATTCGAGCTCAATAACAATTGGGCACTGATTTCTTTATCGGTGAGTCCTTGAGAAATTAAATCCATTACTTCAACTTCCCGGTCTGAAAGAATGGGATTAGAATCCATACCAATAATTATTAATCGATTTTTACAGCGATAGGTATAGTCAATTCTATCATTACGGACAACCACTTTGATCTATAGCTAAAACTGTTGTCTGCGGGACTGCCACTTCGATCATTTCTACTTCCGGGGCGTGCCAGGATATGGTTTCTCCCGCATTGATCATGGTATTCGGTTGAACTATTATCTTTTGATTGGCAAAATAATCTCCTGACAATGGTCCAAGAGACTGATTGAGCGTTAATATGTTCATACCGCCACAATCTTTGGCGTTGATGATGCCATCGCAATCACGGTCTCCTAGAGGATAGTTGCCAATTCCACCAAAAGTAAAATTGGTATTAACTACATCACTTTCCTGCAAGAGAAACGTTTCCAGGGATGAGCTTTCAGTCAAACAAGTACCATATACGCGCCAGTTCAGATTGTTATATACCAAATTATTGTTGATTTTCATGACGATCAGCTCAAACGTATCACAATCACCGGGTGCTAAAAAACCAAGGTCCTGTATTTGATTAGTCGAACCATTTAACTGGTAGCCAAGGGATTGCGGATTTGCATCGAGACGCCAACTGATTTGACGGCCTTCCTGGGTGTTATCATTGCAAATTTTCACCCATACCTTACCTTCACCATTAGGTCCTGTGTCAATGCTATCCAAATAGATTTTCTCCAGATACGGTCCATCCGGACCACAAGTACTTCCAGAAATATTGGGTTGATCGCGCTGAAAACCACCTTCGTAAGGACAACTGGTTTTTGACCTACTTTCATCAAGGATAAAGACAGGGGTGCCAAACATAGGATCCCTTTTGACATCTACGTGAAATTCATCTCCGGTGGGATCCAGGTCATCATCTTCCAAATGGTAAGATATCGTTTGGCTTTGCACATTCGTCTCCGATGTTGTCCCTCCAAATCGTTTCTTGGTAGTAAAACGGACTCCACCTTCCAAACCATTTCCACCAATATAGGCACCTGCCCGCAATCCAACCTGACTATCGAGATAATGATTCACAGTGATGCTTCCGGCGTCTGTAAATTCAACAGTTTCGGTTCTTTCATAAACCGATCCTCCCCCAAAGATCTCACTAATGGGTGGTGAATAATCGGTAGCATTGTCCTGATTCTGTTGATTCAGGTCGAGGACTTGCTGCCAAACCTCAATTTGATAGATCGCGTTGGCGCTATCTTCGGAGGTTGTGAAATTTGGAAGTGCATCTTGTAGATCAATAATGTCCTGCTCTATTTGTAGCTGTGTCATGGAAAAGGGACGAATCGTTTCCTGTATCGGTAAATACACGATACCGGTATCCAACCTTGATCCACACCCGTCGATTTCCAGATTGGGTCCAACACCATATGCCAGATCAACGCCGTAGCCAATAAAGAGATCTGATTGTTTGGATGCCGGTAGATTGGACGTCGTCACCGAAGTCGAAGTAGATATGCACGTTTCCGATAATTTCGATTGCAACTGATAGCTTCCCTCAGTGACATCCACAGAAAATTCAACGAAAATCTCCAATTCCATACTGTATATGAATCCCACATCTCCTTTAAATCCCACTCTGGCCTTTCCAAAAGCGCCAAGGGATTCATCAATCTCAAACTCTTCTTCGATAGTTCGGCAATTCGACCAGCCATTAGCGACCGTGGTTGTACTCATATCACCAGGCGGATCATGCAACACCATATACGGGATTTGCGGTTCGGTGGTGGTGTCAATGATAGAGACCTGTTCGTCAAGAGGACCTTCTACGACAAACGGAAAGATGACGTCGATCATTCGGGTGGACTGATCATATATCGTATAATTCTTAAGAGGAACTGTAACGATGATATGACCACTCGTCGTACCGCGGTCAAAGTAAATATCCTTAGAAAATGTGTACGTATTGTATCCGTTGGTCT
>JAGQWZ010000021.1 GCA_020436835.1 Saprospiraceae bacterium
AACTACGAGTTTGAGAGACTTAAAGTGGAAAGCCAGGTCACAACCGGCACTGATTCTGCTCATTTCCTCACCAGCAAGGTGGAGAGTTTTTTATTCCGTTATGAGGAATTTCACCTGCCTTTTCTCTCAACTTTTCAGATCTTTGCAACTCGATGTCAGGTTATTCACTGGCGTTGCCTGACTGATCCACCGCGATCACCCGATAGTGAAATTCTGGAAGCCCATGTACAGACTTATCAATATACTCTGTCGCTATGGTTACCGCCAGCTGTCGTTCCGGACTGATCTCCACTTCCGGCAGCTCTGAACGGTAAATCCGGTAATAGCAAAAGTCAGCTTCAGCACTTGGTTCCCATTTCAGAAAGGTCCGGTCTCGTCCTTCAGACTTGCGGTTTTCTACATTTAGCCCAGTCACAGGTGCCGGTGGAACTTCATCATATAGCGTGGTGTAAACCACCAGGCTGAAGGGAGGTAAATCGTCTGAGAACTGACCGTCTTCCACCTTGATGATCCGGCTGGGTGCCGGCAGATCACCAAAATAGTTGAAAGGTGGTTCAGCCGGATCAAACAAATAGCGCCGCAAAGGTCGATCAGCTTGTAAAGGACCGGTATGCAACTTTAATGTTCTCGAATGGCGATGCCGGTTAATCACTGCAATCGAAATTGTTCCAGTCTCAAGATTTCTCGTAGCAGCCGTCCGTATTAGTGAATCGGTCGATACCAGTCCCAATGCCTCAGAGGGACCCCGGAAGTATTTGGTCAGCAGACCAATGCAGTAATAACCTGGCTTTGTCATGAAGTTGTCCACTTCCCAGCGAAATAGTCCCCACTTATTAATGTAGTTGGGCCGGTAGTTTGAAGGAAAATCGCTAAAAGTCCAGTAATTAAATCCATACACTCCGGCATTAATCATAGCAATGATCGCCTCTGCACTCTGAATTGCGGCATAAGATTCGAGGGGAGTATTATTATATAACATGGCATCATGCCTCACTCCTTCGATATTGTTACTATTCTGCTTTGAGCCGAACTCTCCAACGATAAAGTGTTTACCTTTGCTTTTAGCCAGATCGGCTCCCCATTTCATTTTGTTATAAAAGAAACGGTAGAAAGAAGCATCAAAAAGGTCGTGCTGATTGATATAGTGATGTCCTCCATAAACTCCCGTGATATTATCCATGTGTTCCGCTGCCCATTCTATGGTAGGCCAATTGCTGAAGGGAGAAGCATCAGTAGCCAATAAATCAATATCCAGTTCCCTGCTTTTGAATTCCTCATAAAAAAGAGACTGGACTTCCTTGAAATATTCGAGACTATCCAGCATAGAAGCCCAATGATCAAGACTAAGCTCATTGGCCATGCAGTAGTAGTTAATGCGATCAAATCCTTTGGTTTGCTTCAAGTAGGCAATATTATCTACTTCATGAGTGACATAATCATTCTTGTCTGGATAATTGTGAATAACCTGAGTACCCCATGAGGTCAGATACATTTCAGTCTCGGTATCTTTCATTACCTCCAGGTAAGAGGCTACTGAATCCAACCTGGCGGTACTCCAGTCAGGGTCGTCATTAATTCGAACAAACGAAGGGTTAAGTTCCCGCCAGCGTTTAGCAAACACTTGCTCATAATGCCAGCGAGGTGCGTTGTGTACATGATAGAATACATGGAAGCCCACTCCTCCCAGATGTTCATTCACCACACTGTCCGTAATCTCAACGCTAACTTCAGGAAATCTCCCTGTTTGATGACAAGCAATAAAAGAGAGGCACAACAATAAATAATAGGCATTCATATCCTCAAATTTTCACCAAAAGATATAATTTTCCAGGAGTTAAATATTTATTACAATAAATCCAGGATCAATGAATGACGTTGACAGCAATCACCATAGGAATTAAATGCCGTTAATTAAAAAAACTTTTCGGAAAGCCCTTTGAAAAGTGAACGGATCGTTACTATAATTTCCATTACCAACTGCCAATTCTCGATCAAATTTCGCAGACCGCAAAGCAGAGACGAATCCGGCTAATCATCCAGCCAATGAATTATGTTGAGGAGTAACTGATAATTTTTTGCCGCGTCTGGGTGGTTCATTCCCATCTTCATTTTTTGAGGTCCGGCTAGCTGAGCGGTAAACATTGCGGCTTCACCAAAGGCCACCACTTTCCCCTTACCGAATTCTTTATACGCTCCCTGACACCAGCCCTTGGCACTCATAGTTGGGGTTTCTTCATGGAATACCCAGGCAGTATCGGGTAGCAGATTAACAAAATTACCGTCAAACTGAAGAACAGGATGGGCATCTGAAGGGATCTGAAAGGCCTGTCCGGTAAAGGTGGCGACCCGGTCGACATTTTCACTTTTATTCCGACCCTGAGAAATTGGATTTTGCCATAGACGCTGGTTTTCAAGAGAAAAAATAGAAGGCCCATTTTGGGTAGTGTCGACCGCAAAGCCATTAGTAAAATTAAACCCAAACACCTCTGCCAATTCAACGGCAGCACCGCCCAAAGGCATATGATCAGCAATGAGGAAAAGACTTCCACCCTCCCTTACCCAGTCCTTCACCTGGGATATTTCAGATTCAGTGAAGGCAGAATAAACCGGTTTAAACCATCTTTCCACATTGAATTTATTCAGGGCATTAGAAATTACCAGAATTTTCCCTGCATTCAACTGCTCTCTGACAAATCTCCCCTTAAAGTCTTGCACCCGGTATCCATCTCTTTCCAAAAGATGTGCAAATGCCCAATACCTGCCATCTTTTGTATGAAAATTATAATGCCCGGCATCGATCCATACGATAGGTCCCTCCCCTGAAGGATACTCCGGTTCCCCTATTTTCGGTTTATATAAAGTATCGGCGATTTGTTGACCATAAGCCACATTAATGATTAAACAATAAAGTAAAAAGAACACTAACCGCATCAGATTTATTCTTTCCTTCATTTAAGCATCATACTTCCAGTCACAGAAAGTATGTTTTTTCCCAAATTGCAACAAAATTATATCAAAGGATAGAAGAAAAAAAGTTCAACTACAAACTCCATAATTGATCTATCGTTAAAAGAGGAATTAAATAAAAATTAAAAGGGTGACCCCCATGGATCACCCACCCTATTTTACTACTTCAAATTATTTCATTAATTACATCCGAGATCGTTCTTCGTAAAATTATCATTATTGGGAAAACAGAAACCCGAAGGCAATGTGATGGGATTATAGCGGTTGAGATTTGCATCATAAAGTGCATTCTCGATAAAACGGGTCAGTTGAGCGATTTCTTCACCGGTTAATCCAAGGGGCACAAATTCATCGGATAGTTGTGATTGCGGCACCCGGTCGTTTTCCGGGATAGCCTGGTTTTTATATTCTATTACTTCCTTCACACTTTGGAAGTTACCGCCATGGCCATAAAACGGACTGTCCTTTAAGTTATAAAGTTGGGGAACCTTAAACTTGTAGTTATCATCGGGATTATTGGTAAATCCTCCTCGGCCCCGATTTTCAACTTTGTCAACCGCCGTACCATAGATACCAGGTCCATCCAGATCTTTCATGCCCAATCCGTGAAAGTTCATTTCATTCAGGGCAGGTCCTGTATGACAATTGACGCACTTAGCCTTGCCAAAGAACAGGATGGCACCCCGTTTTTCATCATCAAACATGGCGTTGCCATTTCCTTTCAGCCATTGTTGAAACGGTGCCTGATTGGAGATCATCGTTCGTTCGAAGGCAGCTATCGCTAAGCCTGCATTTTCTTTCGTATATAAGTCCTTGTCGGCAAGGCCGGGATAAGCCTCTGAAAACAATTGTTTGTACGTATTTGAATTACAAAAGTCTTCATCTATTCCCATGCGGTGTACGGAAAGACCGGCAATCGCCTGTGTCTCCAGACCTTCGTAACCCAGAAAGTTGTTAAACTTAGGCGTTTCTTCGGTCCAGGAAGCCTCTGTACCTTCGTTTAGATGGGTGGCACCAAATTGTCCATTCCAGAGTTGGTTGGTTTGCCAGGCTCCATTCATTGCAGAAGGTGTACGGATCGGTTGCACATCCAGATCGGAAATCTCATAAACATTGTTTGGATTACGACCCTCTCCACTTTGACCGAAACCGGATCCTCCTTCACCAATTCCCTGCTTTCGGCCGGCCTGGAATCCTGCTCTTGAGTGGTGGCATGAAGCACATGAATAGGTGAACTTGCCTTCAGGACGCATCGGATTGATGGCCAGTCCTGTCTCGTGGTAAAGATTTCTTCCCAATTCCACCTTGGCCGTGGTCAGCAGATTTCTAGGATCCTGAGGTATGTTTGCAAAGTCATCACTCGCCGGCATGATGAAAAAATCCAATCCTTCCCCTTTCGAGGCAGTGATTAGAAGGTCCTTCAATTGCCGGTCTAAATCAGATCCCGTTCCACTTAAGTCATCTTTTTGGCATGCAGTAATTGCGACGATCAGAAAAAGGGTGAAGAGTGCGTCTAATTGAATATTCCTTCTCATCTCCAGATTGTTTGGAACTATAAATGTCTTCTATAAGACAAATATAGTACCACACGATGGATCATCCCAAAAATGTTAAAGTGATTCTCCAAAAGCGAAGAAAGGCCGATGAATTGTTTCACCGGCCTTCAGAACAGTATGCTTATTCTTCAAAATTATTGGGCCTGAAATCCAGCCGATCCTGATATTCTGAAGAAATAGCGGGAAAGTGTAGCTATACTTCAGAATACTTACAATCTCCTAAAACGTGATTTGACGGTACTCATAAGGTTTTCTTTAATTCATTTACCAAGTATAGTACGAATGTTCAACGCAAAAGGTTGGGCAACTCGTCTGTGTTTTATGGAAATATTCATTTCTTCTCCTCTTTGATTATACTAAAGCTTATAGAGATGCTAGTTCAAAAATATTTAAACATAATCCGCACCTTAACCTCAAGACTGGTCACCCCCAAATATCAGGTAGCCACGATTCCCGAACCACCTGTCCGCTCTGAAGAGTATTTCCTGGGTGGCGAGTCCAAGCCCTATATTGCCCTAAATCAATCTGGCTCCCCGCGATTTGAATAAATCTCCCATGAGATATCATGTCTTAATGGTTGCATTCATTATCTTGCCATGGATACCGGACTATGTTTTGCATGCCATTTTACACGGAAAGAGAAGTATTCCACCCCGTACACCTGTTTTTTTATTGCCTCTGTATCCTTGCCTTCACTGAGCAGAGGTGCAAATCAAACCCTGATCCCTTTTCTCTTCCCCAAACTTTGCTCCAACTGAATTTTCCGGTTTTTGATAAACTTGCATTGCTCCGATGAAACTCAACGCCACTCAATTCGGTCAGCGGGTTATCACCGCACTCCTGTTTGGCATAGCACTACTCGTTCCCTTGTTTATTGGAAAAGTAACCGGTCTTCTCATTTTGGGTGTACTTTGTTTACTTACCATCATGGAATACCTGCAATTGCAGGGACTGTCCGGCTACCGGCTGCTATTTTCAACCGGTTTGGCGATGCTCATGTATCTTGGATTGACGCTAATTACCTTAAAGGACGGGGTAGGTCTTCCGGTAAAATATGGAACCTACCTGGCGCTGGCTTTTTCAGTCTTGTTACTATACCGACTTTACCGGAGAGATGATCCGTTCTTGTTTTCGCTTCAGGTGCTACCGGCCACACTTTACGTAGCTATTCCATTTGCCCTGCTCTATGCAGTGGCCATTTGGTCCGGCTCTTACAAACCGATCTGGCTGGTTGCCATTCTACTCTTTGTCTGGATTAATGACATTATGGCCTATCTGGTGGGAAGGAGTATCGGCAGAAGGCCCTTTTCCCGTCAGATATCACCCAATAAAACCTGGGAAGGGACGATCGCCGGTTGGCTGGGGTGCCTTATTATGGCATTATTGCTTTGGAAATTCCTGGGCCTGCTCACCCTTTTTGCATGGGTCATTCTGGGATCTCTGGTGGGAATTACCAGTTCCATAGGCGATTTAGTCGAGTCACTTTTCAAACGAAAAAAAGAGATTAAAGATTCGGGTACTTTCTTACCTGGCCATGGTGGATTCCTGGACCGGCTTGATTCCCTGCTCTTTGCCGCTCCATTCATCGCGCTTTTTTTTATAATATGTATGTAGCTCTTTTTTGTATCTTTACAGACTTCGATCACCCAATTATGACAAATGTTTCGCATCCATAAGGAAGGTCGTAATATCATTTTGATAGCCTGTCTTGCCGTTTTTGTTGTCGGGCTCTTGCTGATCAACTTTGCCCCCGGATGGTTAAGGATTATCGGTGGCTTGACCTTACTGGTACTATTTTTTTTGATTATCTACTTCTTCCGGATTCCCAACAGAACCCTGGAAGTGGACAAGGAGGGACAAATTATCGCTCCTGCAGATGGAAAAGTGGTTGTGATTGAAGAGGTGGAAGACACAGAATATCTTCAAGCCCGGTGTAAACAGATATCCATTTTTATGTCTCCACTCAATGTACATATTAATTGGTATCCAATTCGGGGTAAGGTAGTCTATAAGCATTACCATCCAGGAAAATACCTGGTCGCCTGGCACCCAAAGTCATCTCTGGAAAATGAGCGCACAACCATTGTACTTCAATATAATGAAGTCAATATTCTAATTCGTCAGATAGCTGGCGCTATGGCCCGTCGAATTATCAACTACTCGAAGGTGGGAGATGATGTGAAACCCGGAATGGAGATGGGTTTTATCCGTTTTGGATCCCGGGTGGATGTCTTATTGCCTGTGTCAGCTGTGGTCAAGGTCGATCTAAACCAGACCGTGAAGGGTGGTAAGACAGTACTGGCACAACTTTAAGGAACATCGCTTACAATTCCCGCAAATCTACTTTTCCTTTCGCATCTGGGGAAAGAAGATGACTTCCTGAATCGAAGTCTGATTGGTCAGCAACATTGTCAAACGGTCGATACCAATTCCCAGACCACTCATAGGTGGCATTCCATATTCCATTGCTCTCAGAAAATCCTGATCCAATGCCATTGCCTCTAAATCTCCTCGCTTAGCCAGTTCCAGTTGTTCTTCAAACCGCTTCCTTTGATCAATCGGATCATTGAGTTCTGTATATGCATTGGCTATCTCATTGCAATTGATAAAGAGCTCAAATCTTTCTACAAAACCTTCCTTATCCCGGTGGCGTTTTGCCAGGGGTGTCATCTCAATCGGGTAGTCAATGATGTAGGTAGGTTGTACCAGATGGTCCTCCACTTTTTCAGAGAATATTTCGTCAATCAATTTGCCTTTACCCATACTTGGATCCACTTCAACGTGGAGATCCTTGCATACCTTACGAAGTGATTCCTCCGTCATTCCTTCGATATCGATACCGGTGTACTCCTTGATAGCCTCCATCATACTTAACCTCCTGAATGGTGGGGTGAAATCGATTTCTTTATCTCCTACCGTGGCGACCGGGCCTCCTAAAACAACCTTAGCAATTTGATGCAAGAGTTGCTCGACCATCTCCATCATCCAGTTATAATCCTTGTAGGCTACATAGATTTCCATCGAAGTGAATTCAGGATTGTGGCTGCGATCCATCCCTTCATTGCGAAACATCTTTCCGATTTCATATACGCCATCAAAACCACCGACAATCAGCCTCTTGAGATATAGTTCGTTTGCTATCCGCATAAACAACTCCATCTCGAGGGTGTGATGATGCGTCTTGAATGGCCGGGCAGCAGCTCCTCCATGTACAGGCTGCAATACAGGTGTTTCCACTTCCAACCAACCCTTTTCATCGAAAAAACGGCGCATCTCCCGAATGACGGTGGCACGTGTCTTAAAGATCTTTCGATACTGAGGATTAACTACCAAATCAACATAGCGTCGACGATAGCGAAGATCAGGATCCGTGAAGGCATCATAGGTCCTGGTCTCCCCAGTCTCTTCATCAACCTTAGTCTTGACTACCGGTAATGGTTTAATGGATTTGCTCAATAAGACCAATTCTTTCACATGCAAGGAGATCTCTCCTACCTTCGTTCGGAACACGAATCCTCTCACTCCAATGAAATCACCGATGTCAAGTAGCTTCTTAAAAACCGTGTTGTACAGATCCTTGTTTTCATCCGGACATATATCATCACGCGAAACATAGAGCTGAATTCTGCCGGAGCTATCCTGCAACTCCGCGAATGAGGCCTTTCCCATGATGCGCTTCATCATAAGTCGCCCGGCCAGGGTCACATCCTGGAAGGTTTCATCATCTTCCTTATAACTGGATTTAATCTGGGCTGCGAAGGCATTTACCGGATAATCAACCGGTGGGTAAGGATCAATCCCCAGGTCCCTTATTTTCTGGAGGTTTTCACGTCGCACCAATTCCTGTTCGCTGAGATGCATAAAGCTGAATTTTAAATGATTGTTTTTTTTCGCGGCAGCAAAAATAAGGGATTAGATTGGAAGCTAGGTCTTTTACTCTCCGGGATCGTCATGCAACTTTTTCAGACACATTTCTGGCTTCGATTGACCGAAATCTCAAATTATTCCCGAAATTAGGCAAGACCGAGGATATGACCATTGACAGACATCCCCCATCCATTGACCTCCGGTATATCCTGGCCGTTGTGGTCATGCTCAGTTTTGGGTATCTCAAAGCTCAAACTGATTTGTTTATATCGGAGTATCTTGAATCCCCCGGTAGTAAATGTATCGAGATCTTTAACCCCACCAATAGCACCATCAACTTAAGCGGAGTTTACCGCCTCAGAATGGGATTTAATGGCGGGACTCTTATCACCAAAAGCAATCTTACCGGAAGTATCTCCCCCAAACAGACACATGTGGTTTGCACCAGCGGCTCCTCTTTCTCCTATGATCAAAGCATGGGGGCAGTGGGTCACAATGGAAATGATGTGGTGGTCCTTGAAAAAAATATGATCCCGATCGATATCCTTGGCAACATAGGGTGTGATCCCGGAGGGGCATGGACTGCTCCCGGGTTGTCAACTATGGGCATGTCCCTGGTCAGGAAGGGATGTGTTACGGATGGCATGAGCAACGATCCACCGGATTCCCCTTGCACCTTTCCAAGCTTATCATTCGAATGGGTTGGCTTTTCAGCCGGTACTTCGCGACTTGGAACCCACGGCTTTTTGTACGGAGGACTGACAATAAATGAAATTGATCCCGCCAACTGCGGAGGTGATGACGGAGAAATCATCATTCAGGCGAATGGAGAAGGCCTGGAGTATTCAATCAATGGAACAGCAGGACCTTTTATTACATCAGGGATTTTCAATGATTTAATGGCAGGCTCTTATGACGTTATAGTAAGAGTCTCCGATGATCCCGGGTGCTTTTTGACCGGCCAGGCAACTTTAATTGAAGGGCCCTTGCCGGTGATACAAGATATTCAGTCTTACGATCCGACAGATTGTAATCTGAATGATGGGTCAATCCTAATCACCGCCTCAGGAGTTAACCTGGAGTACAGCATTAATAATGGAAGCTCGTTTCAGTCCAGCCCAACCTTCACCGGACTGGCTCCGGACAGTTATGATCTCGTGATCCGAGAAGTAAGCGCAGTAAATTGTTTTGTTAATAATACCGCAGTCATATCTGCACTATCGGATCCTGAGGTACAATCTATTAATCTCAATGATGTATCCGACTGTGGAACCCAAGATGGTTCTATTATAATCAATGCAACTCCGGCAGGCCTGGAATATTCCATAGATAACGGATCGTCCTGGAATGCTACCCCAACATTTGCAAATCTACCCGGTGGAGTCTACCAGATCGTGGTGCGCAAGTCTTCTGCTCCGGCATGCCGGGAGACCGCAACAGCTTCGATCAATGCTCCTTCACCTCCGCTAGCCCAGATCAGTTCGATAGACAATGCCGATTGTAAAGGCTCGGCAAATGGTCGTATTACCCTCAGTGTCGCCGGTGGTACGGGAAGTTACCAATATAATTGGTCTGGTCCGTCCGTGGTTGGTAATGTGGCCACTGCTCTTAATCTGGCGGCAGGAGATTACTATGTTACCGTATCGGATTTGAGTTATCCCGGATGCCAGGATATGGTTGATCAAATCCGGATCGCAGAACCAACCAACGATCCTCCGATTCCCAATTTGATGCCTTTTTCTGATCTATGTGAATTGGGAACCCCCATACCACTAGATCCCAATCCGGATGGTTTCACCGGGAGCTGGTCCGGGCCAGGTGTCAATGGCAACCAGTTTTCTCCGGAAGGATTGCAGGGGTCCCTCGAATTGACGTTCCAGCCGGCAGCGGGAGTCTGCGCTCAAGCTACAAGTACATCCGTGTTTGTTGTCGCCGCTGTAACCCCCGATCTCCAGGTAATACCCAATCTTTGTGCGAATGAATCTCCGATTGCTCTGGATATGATTCAAGGTGGTATAAGAGGAATCTGGACAGGCCAGGGAGTCTTAAATAATATCTTCTCTCCTCTTGGTCTCAATGGTAACATTGCATTAGATTTCATTGTAGATGCAGATCAGTGTGCCAATAATGCCGGGAAGATTGCCAAGGTATTTCCGGTCCAAATTCCTTTTCTGGATCCCTTCTCTACTATCTGTAATGATGATCCTCCACTACCCCTCCCGCGACTTCAGGATCAAATCCTGGGAGATTGGTACGGCCCTGGCGTCGACAATAACCTATTTGATCCAACGGATCTATCCGGTATCATAACCCTGGAATTTTTGCCTGCAGCCAATCAATGTGCAGAACCAAACCGCCAGACTATTGAAGTTGGTACCAATCCCGAAGTCTCAATAATCGCAAACAATCCTACCTGCTTTGGTCAGGCAAATGGCAAGTTGGAACTGATTATTGACGGAGGTAAAGCCCCATATTTGATAGACTGGGACCATGATGGCTTCGGCGATTTCAATGATCCATTCATTCTTACAGATCTGGATATCGGTAATTATTCCGCGAGAATCATAGATGAAAACAGATGCCTCACTGAGATGACAGCGGATCTGGAGCAACCTGACGCACTCAGTGTGAGCCTGGTTACGATACACGAAAGTCAAGCTGGTGTCAGAGACGGAGAGATCAAAGCTCATGTGAGTGGAGGGACTCCACCGTATAAATTTGAGTGGGATACCGGAACAACCGGGGATTTCATTTCAAACCTGGGTGAAGGAGAATACCGGATCACGATTACAGATGACAACGGTTGTCAGGTTTCAGAACTTGCTACGATAAATTCCGGCAATTGTGCTTTGAGTGCATCGATCCAAAGCACAAACCCAAGTTGTCATGGCTCAATCGATGGATCTGCTGAAATTACTGTGCAGGGAGGATTATCACCTCTCCATTTCCAATGGTCTCACATACCCACCACGGATACAAACCGGGTCACAGACCTTCCAGCTGGAAATTACGAGGTGACCATCTCCGATGCCGGTGGTTGTGAAGAAGTACAATCACTGCAAATTGATCAGCCTGATACACTCGTAAGCCTTCTCAATGTCTTTCCCCAATCAACAGCAGGATCTTCGGATGCCATGATATCCGTAAAAACAACAGGCGGCACAGAACCTTACCGGTGGCAATGGAGTAATGGTGATTCAACAGATCTTATTACCGGTTTGTTACCAGGCATCTACCGTCTGACCACGACGGATGCTCTCGGCTGTATTCATTTGGAGGAGACTCAGATCGAAGGTTTTGACTGTGCGGTAAACCTCCAGATTTTGACAAAACCGGCATCCTGTGCCCTTAGTCTGGATGGAGAGATTGAGGTAACAGTCATTGGTAGTACACATCCTGTTAAGTTCAGCTGGAGTCATGATAACACCCTTGATACAAATATTGTAACCGGTCTTCCTGGCGGAATCTATCAAGTGACGATGGTAGACGCCAATGATTGCATCGCCTCAGACACTGTGACCGTAATGGCACCAACACCCCTTGATTTGTCTTTTTCGACGACCACTCCGGGTGCAGATCAAAAGGATGGTCAGATTATGAGTCAGGTGTCCGGGGGTACCCCACCCTACATCTGGAGCTGGAGTACCGGTGACATTTCCCAGGATATTGACCAATTGGATTTTGGTACCTATCACCTGACAGTGACTGATGCCGGTGGTTGTTCAATCGTTGAATCAGTAATCCTCTCCGGTCAAATCGATCAGGACTGTGACCTTGGATTTACCGTGATCACTGATTCGGTAAGCTGTGCCGGCAATAAAAATGGAGTGGCGCAAGTCGTGATCAGCTCAGGTACAAGCCCATTTTCGGTGAGTTGGAGTCATGACCCGGGCGAACATCAGATGAAGATCGAAGACCTGGCTGCCGGCACTTATGCGGTGACCGTAACTGATAGAGACATGTGTGAAGAAAATCAGGTTTTTGAAATTGGGGAACCCGAGCTCTTAAGATTGTCGTTTGATGCAGAGAATGAGACCGCAATTGGGGCAAAAGATGGCTATATCGTGGTAACCCCATTTGGAGGCACACCTCCCTATACTTTTGAATGGAACACCGGACAGGCTCTCGATAGTATAGGCAGCCTGAAACCCGGTACCTACAGTGTGACCGTAACTGATTCGCATGGATGTGTCTGGTCGAGATCGACAATGATCAATGCAGCTGATTGTACCTTACTGAGCAATGTGTCCGCCCGCCCGGCAAAATGCTATGGAGAAGCCAGTGGGACCGCCAGACTTGACATCACCACGCTCGATTTTCCAGTGAGTATCCAATGGTCTCACGATACAACACTCACCAGAAATGTCGCTGAAAGTCTGCCTGCCGGAAACTACAGTGTTACGATCACTGACCAAATTGGATGCCGGCATACCTGGTCTTATGCCATCGCAGAACCAGATTCTTTGAGCCTGGGGTTCTTTGTCAATCACCAATCTGAAAAAGGTAAGGATGACGGATCTGCCCAGGTTTTGATCCAGGGAGGTACACCCGGTTATTCCATTTTTTGGGACAACGGATCAAATAATAAATTGATTGAGGACCTGGCTCCCGGAACGTATTTCGTCACAGTCGTGGATGATAATGGATGCAGCAAGGAAGATTCGATCGAAATCTTCAGCTCGGAGCAATGCCGGTTGGAAGCAAACCTTTCGGCGACTGCGTCCGGTTGTGACATGGCCAGCGGTAGTGTAATGGCCCAACCAGTGAATACGCGCGGTGCACCGGCATTCCGTTGGAGTACTTCGGATCTGGACAAGGGTCCCTTTGTTGAAAACCTGGCACCCGGCACCTATTGGGTCGAAGTAGAGGACGACTTCTGTTTGGCCAGGGACACTATATCCATCGAAGTCAATGACATCAGGTCGATTTCTTACAACCTCAAACAATCGGTATGTGATCCAACCGCCAACGAATTGATCATAGGAGCTGTATCTGGTGGTCAGCAGCCTTATGAATACTACCTGGACGAAGATCAAACAAAGGTGGATCAGCCCATCCTAATGCAGCCGGGAATCCATATGCTACAGGTTGTTGATGGCACCGGTTGCGTCCTTACGGACACATTTACCGTACAAAGTGACCAACTTCAAATAACGCGGGATACAACGATTAAGAAAGGGGCCACTATTGTATTGGAGGCTGAATACTCCGCCGATTCCACCAGGGCACAATATGGTTGGAGAGCCCGGACGGGCGAGCTTTGCCGGTCTTGTCTATCCACTTCTGTCAGTCCATTGGAGTCAGAGACTTATACATTCTTTTACCGGGAAAGCGATGGCTGCCGGTTTGAAGAAAAGTTGAGAGTCACTGTGTCTGAGCAAGATCTGTTTTATATCCCTAATGCTTTCACCTTGAATGGAGATGGATTAAACGATGCCTTCATCATATTTGATACCTATGACCTGATTGAAGAAGTAGCGAGCCTGGAAATCTTTGATCGTAGGGGAGTCCGGATCTACCAGACCATACACCTGCCTGGTAATGAGGAAGCTCCGGGATTTTCCCAAATCATGCAAGATGCGATCGCTCCGCAAGTTTATATTTATCGGGCCCATATCAGATTTAAGCAGGGATTTGAAAGGATCGTAACCGGCGATTTCACTCTCCTAAAATGAAATTAGGTGAGATCCATTTTCTGTTAACAAAAACCTATCGTTTCCGAAACGGAATCATAATTTCCTAAAATCACCCGAACGGGTGAGTAATGAACTTAACGGGCATTGTACTTTTGAGAAATCAAAATATATCATCAACGTCTAACACCAAAAATCATGAAATCAATTTATATTTTATTTTTTGCATTAGTTGCCGCAATATCATTTCCTCCCCTGGTTGAGGCAGGAAATTTTAATGACGATTGGACCTGCTACACTTCCAATAATTACCGGGGAAGTAAGAAAATGATGAACGCAGGGGAATACGAAAACTGCAGTAATTGGAAATACTACTCATGGAAATCCAACTGCTGTGTAAAATTCTATTTCTACTACCGGGATGGGAATAAAGGAGAAAAAGTACTCTGTGGAGATGTACGCGATCTAAAAAATGAAATGCGTCAGTGGGGAAATTTAAAGTATGGATACCAGGGAGGATGGAGAAATATTTATAAGGCTGTTTTTTATTGTGAGGGAAATAATGATTATGCTGAAAATAATAATCACAACAACCATAACAATAATAATAACGGCAATCACAATAATAATCGCGGAGGCAACTACAATGACATGTTACGTAAAGGACAGTGTGTGGTTTGGCGGGACCAGGGATACAAGAATGACTATGAAGGTTTTATGCCGGAAAAGAAATACTATCCTCGCAATTTAAGATACAAATTCTGGAGCCTGCAGTGTCCTGATAATTATGAGGTGTATTGGGTTTACAAGTCACGGAATGGCCGCGAGGAAGAGTATACCTGTGATGGTAAAATATCTGACCTTCGTTCTCATTTTAATCGCTGGAATGTGAACAATAAAAATAATGCCTGGGACTACGTACAGTACTTTGAAATCCGTAAAAAAGGCATGGGTGGAAATAATCATGCCGGCAATAATAACCATAACAATAACAACGGCGGCGGAAATTACAACGAATTGTTGCGCAAAGGTCAATGTGTAGTCTGGCAAGATCAGGGGTATAAGAATAATTATGAAGGATTTATGCCTGGCAAAAAGTATTATCCTCGTAATCTAAATTACAAATTCTGGAGCCTGCAGTGCCCCGACAACTACGAAGTATATTGGGTATATAAGTCAAGAAATGGACGAGAAGAAGAATATACCTGTGATGGTAAAATATCTGACCTCCGATCTCATTTCAACCGCTGGAATGTAAATAATCGAAATAACGCCTGGGACTATGTCCAGTATTTTGAAATCCGTAAAAAGGGCATGGGTGGAAACAACTATGGCAAAGAGGAAGATTACAAAAATAAGGACTGGTACAACAAATATCGAAATGGAGGCTATATCGTCTTTACTCAATATAGATATTACGACGGCAGATATGCCGGTAAGACTCCAGGGGACTATGACCACCGAAAATTGGGATTTTATCCCCAATCGATATTCATACCGAGTTACTCCATATATCTTGTACTTGAGTACAAGGCACGGAACGGACGCAATGAAAGTATCACAATAAAAGAAAGTATCGCTGATCTGGGTAAATACCTTTATGACAAAGGAGTATATCGAGACTACGAGAAAGATCCCTATAAAGCGATCACTCGCCTGGCAGTGATCCGGCAGTAGATTCCTAACATCATCATTAAAAAAAAGAGTACCAGCAATCCGGTGCTCTTTTTTTTGCCTGTATACAGGGCATTGGTATTAAATCTCTAACTTTAGAGAAAACAGACCCTCATGCGGACTTTGTTGTATTTTTCACTTCTGGTATTCATAGGATGTCAACCAAAGCCTGGCTCTGATAAAAACGAAGGTTCTCCGGCTGAACAATCAGATGCTCCACCATTCGGTCACATCGAACGTCTCGATCCTGAATTGGATCAACTGATCCCGCAAACCGCAGAAATAGAAGTCCTTTCCGAAGGCTACGATTGGACAGAGGGACCGCTATGGCTAAAGTCAGAAAATATGCTACTCTTCAGTGACATCCCAAAGAACTCAATTTTCAAATGGAAGGAAGGCGAGGGAGCCAGCCTCTACCTGAAGCCTTCGGGTTATACAGGCAATTCGCGACGTGAAGGAGAACCAGGGTCGAATGGACTGCTGCTTAATCAGCAAAATCAGTTGATCCTTTGTCAGCATGGTGATCGGCAGATCGGCAGAATGACGAGTGCTGTCGACAACCCTCAAGCCTCTTTTGAAACGATAGTGGACAGTTATAAGGGTAAAAGATTCAACAGTCCCAATGATGGGACTTTTAGTAATTCCGGAGATCTGTATTTCACCGACCCGCCCTATGGCCTGGAGGGTAATATGGACGATCCCTCCAAGGAAATACCCTTTCAGGGAGTTTATCGAGTGAAAGCTGGCACGAATGAAGCCGAATTGTTGATAGACAGCATTACCAGACCCAATGGAATCGCCCTTTCACCGGATGAAAGCAAGCTATATGTCGCTTGCAGTGATCCTGAAAAGGCAGTGTGGTACGTTTATTCCCTTGAAAACGGTTCACCGGGTCAGGGAAGTATTTTTTACGATGCTACCGGTTTGGTTGGTTCGGAGAAAGGGTTGCCAGACGGTATGAAAACCCACAGCTCGGGCGCTATTTTTGCCACAGGACCAGGCGGTGTCTGGATCTTTAATGCCGGTGGGAAAGTGCTGGGTAAAATAAAGACGGGCCAGGCTACTGCAAACTGTGCCTTTGACACGGCCGAAAACTATCTTTACATCACGGCCGACATGTACATCTTACGAGTGAAATTAACCTGATAGTCGAATCTTTCTGGAAATGGTCGTTCATTTTTCGGTTGACCGGTTCTTATGAATGAAAGAACTTTGTCGTAAAAACCTAGCAAATGTCGAAATCAGCTTCCTTGCCACCCGAAAATGAAATGTATAAGGCGCTAGTCCGGCGAGATACTTCTTATGAGGGCGTCTTTTTTGTTGGTGTTAAGACCACTGGAATATTTTGCCGACCAACGTGCCGGGCAAGAAAACCTAAGAGACAAAACACCGAGTTCTTCCGGACAACAAAAGAAGCATTGGATCATGGCTATCGTGCCTGCAAAGTTTGCGATCCGATGCTCAACCCGGGTACTACCCCCAGTTGGATCTCCAACCTGATCCATGAGATTCATCAACATCCCGATAAAAATATCCGGGATTGGCAGTTGCGTGAACGTCAACTTGATCCGGTCAAGGTAAGACGTTGGTTTCATAAAACCCATGGGATAACCTTCCACGCGTATCAACGTTCTCTCAGACTGAACCATGCTTTCGGGAGGCTGCAAAAGGGTGAAAAAATTACGGATACGGCTTACGATTTGGGATATGAGTCTTTGAGTGGTTTCACTGATGCTTTCAAGAAGAAGCTGGGATTTTCTCCAGGAGAAAGTGGTAATCAAATCATCGTGAATATGATTCGTTTTGACACGCCTCTGGGACCAATGGTAGGAGGAGCCACCAGTCAGGGCATATGCCTCCTGGAGTTCGCCGACCGTAGGATGCTGGAAACTCAGATTAAAAAGATCAAACGATACTTCGCTGCCCAGTTTATTCCCGGGATGAATCCCCATCTGGAATCACTCTCCCGGCAACTTAAGGAATATTTTATGGGCCAAAGAAGTGATTTTGAAGTACCTCTGCTATACCCGGGGACCGAGTTTCAGATGAAAGTGTGGGAAAACCTGTGCAAAATTCCCGTCGGCCAGACTCGATCTTATACGCAACAGGCTATTGCCTGTGAGCGACCGAATGCCGTGCGAGCAGTGGCACATGCAAACGGCGATAATCGAATCTCGATCCTCATTCCCTGTCACCGGGTGATCGGCGCGGATGGCTCCCTGACGGGATATGGTGGAGGGATATGGCGAAAAAAATGGTTATTGGAGCACGAATCGAGGATGCTCCAAAACCAAACAAAAGGTTAAATCTCTGGAATCAAGGGGATTATCGGCAAGAAACGCATCTCATTCCAAACTACCGGGCTTTCATTTGCGTTTAAGAACCGGATGTAAAGCAAATAAATATGCGAATCTTAACAATAATCGTCTTTAGCCTTCTCATTACCCCGCTTTCCCAGGCTCAAAAGCTGGGTGATCTCATGAAAAAAGCCAAGAAAGTTATCAACGGGGAAGGTCTTTCAGATGAAGAAATGGGCATGGGTTTGAAGGAAGCTCTCAACATAGGTACAGGAGAAGCAGTTGATTTTTTATCGGCAGAGGACGGGTTTTATAAGTCCGTGTATAAAATCGCATTGCCGGAAGAAGCACAACAAATTGTCAGTAAGATTTCAACACTACCTGGTTTCGGTGATTTTGAGTCTAAATTGGTGGAAAGAATGAACCGGGCCGCAGAATTGGCAGCGAGTAAAGCCAAGCCAATCTTCCTGTCTGCTATCAAAGGATTAACCTTCAAAGACGTTACTAACATCCTGATGGGTGAGAAAGACGCGGCGACCCGCTACCTCGAGAGCACCACACAAGAGCAATTGTATGCTGAATTTCAGCCCGTTATCGCATCAGCCTTAGATGAGGTGAATGCGAGAAGCTTATGGAAGGATGCCGTGACCGCCTACAACAAGATACCTTTTGTAAAGAAGACTAATCCCGAACTGGATGATCATGTAACCAACCGGTCCCTGTTTGGACTTTTTAGTCTTATCGAGAAAAAGGAGGAGGGTATCCGGTCAGATGTAGGACAACGATCTTCTGAACTACTGAAGAAAGTTTTTGCCAAACAAGACAATTCCTGATCTCCCGGTAATCTACAAATTATACTTTTTTCATAGATATTATCTTTGGCACCAACAATGAGTGCCTTGGCGTTATTATTGATGATTAACCGGAAGTGGTAACTTCAGATGCGTAGCACACTAAAATTAAATTTTCGATGATTCGATTGATTACGATAATTCTTCTTCTCTTTTCCCAGCACCTGGCATCAATAGCCCAGGATGAACCCATGCGAGTGGAAAGAACTTCCGCCGTCAATCCCGATGCACCGGTCTATAATGTCCATGTGGACAAGGAAGGGGAGAAATGGGTCAGTAATTCGGAGGGATTGTGGCAGGTACACGCGGCAGACCTGGCTACCCCCGTCGTTGTGGGCAGTGCAGAAGAGTCATTATTGAACCTGCCGGGTGGCAACGCAGATATCCGTTGGTTAAAAGGAGCAATCAATGATGAGTTAGGTGGAATCATCAGTGGAACGAATGTAATCAGTGCCGCCTACTATAACGAAGTTCAGGATCATCTTTGGATTGGTACGTCAGAAACCGGGATCTTCCTGTTTAGAACTCAACCCAACCTCAAATGGATCAAAGAAATCAATAAACGGATGCCCAAACTCCGTTCGGAAAAAATAAACATGATCTATGTAGACGGTGAGGATGACCGTCATTTTATTGGAACAGACCAGGGAGTAATCGCAGGAAGAGATGGCCGATGGGGTCTGGAGGAGCGCTATTTTCGATTTCAGGCAGTGGCAAACCGGGGGAAGGAAATATGGCTGCTTGCTGAGGACCTGATCTGGGTAATCAGCCCGGAGGATCGTTGGCGAACGGTTGAAATAGACCCCGAAAAAGTTAGTGGCCCGATCAAGGACATCGCCTTTGACCGGGATGGAAAACTCTGGATCGCATCGGAATATCTCACCATGTTTGATGTGGACAACAATAAATACAAAGTATTCGATGGTGGTGACTATTTTACCAGCAGCGATGTGAATTGTATCGCCGTGGATCCCGAAGGTGCCGTATGGGTAGGGACGCAGGACAAAGGACTGTATGTCATTGAGAAAGAATCGGCAATGACGGTCACCTGTTTGGTTGAAAAGGAGCTTTCTTGTGATCCAAATGTCAACGACGCTTCCCTCGTGGTCAAGATTAATGGTGGCCAACCACCTTATACGTACCAGTGGGATCAGGGACTCACGGGAGAAAATCCACAAAACCTGGCTGTCGGAACTTATTTGGTGACTGTGACGGATAGTCGGGGACAAGCCAAGGTAGCGGAAGGTGTGGTTCCGGATACCCGTCTCAGATTGACCGCTGCCCAAAATCGTGCACACAGTGAAGAGAAAAGGGGTGCCGCTCAGGCAACCGTGGAAGGAGGCAAACCCAAGTACACTTTCGTCTGGGACAACGGAGAAGTTGGACCTCAAGCCGAGCGTCTTGAGGCAGGTACTCACAGTGTGACAGTGACCGATGTCAATGGCTGTAAAGCCGAAACAACCGTCGAAATCAGCCGGGATGCCGCCGTACTCGCTGCCAATATTGTTCGTATTGGTGATGATCGCTGTGCAAAAAGTGACGTACACAGTATACAGGTCAACATTTCAGGAGGAATTTCTCCATATGATATTGCCTGGAGTGATCCTTCAATTTCCGGTGAGAAAGGAGAGGGAATAAAATCTGGAACTTATTTCGCTACGGTGACCGATGCACAGAATAATTCCGTGCAGGCATCAATTAATCTCCAGGAAATTGAAGTAATGAAAGCCAGCGCATCCCAGTTGCAGGCTGCAGACCTGGAGGGGAATGATGGATCAGGATTGGTAGAAGTGACCGGAACAGAAGGTCGTCTTAAGTACCAGTGGGATAATGGAGAGTCAAAAGCAAGAGCACAGAAGCTGACGGCCGGTAGTCATAGTGTAACCGTCACTGATCAGAACGGGTGTACAGCCACTGCGACCGTTGAAATCACCCGGGAGGTTGCCGAACTTGCCTTATCCCTGGCACAAACATCAAAGAGCAAATGTGCCGGCGATGGCGGTAATAGCTTGCAGGCCATGGTGAAAGGAGGATCCGGCCCTTACAGCTATCAGTGGAGTGATAGCCAGCTATCGGGAACGGAAGTTTCGGGGGTCAAGGCGGGAGTCTATCATCTGACCGTTACCGATTCAAGGGGAGAAGCAATCACAGCATCAGTCAATGTGGAGAAAGTCGAACCTCTGACCGTGGAGGCTTCAGTGCATTCTGCCGCTACGGCAAATAATAATGATGGAAGAGCATCGGTTAGAGCATCCGGTGGGACGGGAAATTACACCTATGCCTGGAGTAATGGTGAAAGCAATCGTGAGGCAAACAGCCTGGCTCCGGGAACCCATCACGTGATGGTTACAGATGAAGCCGGTTGTGAAGCAAGTGCTACGGTGGAAATCGATGAAAACATTTCCGCAATGTCAGTCGTACTCAATCTCACCAGAGATTTGAAATGCAACGGAGCGAATAATGCAGCCCTTGAAGTCGTCGTCAAGGGAGGAAAAAGTCCATTTTCTTTCAACTGGAGTGATGCAGCTATCGCCGGAGAGAAAGCAGAAGGGCTGGGGAGTGGACAATATGCTGTAACAGTTTCCGATGCGGCAGGAAATGCGGTCAATGCCAGTATCGATGTGGTGGAACCGGAACCTTTGGTGGCTGAAGTTGTCGAGCAGAGAGGGGTAACGGATGAGGCCAGTAAGGACGGTAAGGCAGAAGTGAGAGTGAGTGGTGGTGCCGGAGGATATCAATTTCAGTGGGACAATGAGTTCACGGGGCAGAAGGTAGAAAATCTATCGTTGGGCGCCCATGAGGTGACGGTAACGGATGGCAATGGTTGTGAAGAAGTGGTCGCTTTTGAAACCAAACAAAAGATCTTGCCCCAGCTCTCCCTCAACAGGCTACGCAGCGGACAGGTTGTTCAAATGCAGATGCTGCAATTTGATGCGGATAGCGTCAAAATAAATGAAAGCGCTGAACCTATCCTCGATGAAGTTTATGAATTCCTGAAGGATAATCCGGGTATTGTCATACGCATTGAAGGACATACAAACAATGTACCTCCTGATGAATTCTGTGATAAATTGTCTACGGCCAGAGCCAAATCAGTTGCTGAATATATCGTACAGCAGGGAATTGCAGGTGAGCGGGTCTACTACCGGGGATATGGAAAACGCCAACCGTTATATTCGAATCTGACCCCGGAAGGCAGGCGTCTGAATCAGCGGGTAGAAATCAAGATCCTGAATATCGGCGAAGACGATTCCGGTTGATGATCTTGGCACATCAGTATATTGGCAAGGTTTAGCTTGTGATCGATGATACCGATACCAGGCAAGATCAGTGTAGTTAACCATCAAAAGAAAAGTTTGAATACCAGGCAAAGTGCTCGTCCGTGATCTTGTCCTTGTTTGACCTCAAATACTCCAAATAAGCATTGGCAACCGGGGATAATTTTTTGTTCTTAAGCCAGATCAACCGCCAGTGGGTTACTAAAGGAAGCCCCTTAGCAGAAATAATAAACATTTGTTTACTCTTTAATTCATTCTTTATTCCAATAAGAGGAATGATGGAATATCCAAGATCCGCTATCACTGCTTGTTTCACTGCCTCATTTGAAGTCAACTCGATACTCTTTCGGGCGGTATGGTCTTCAAAATATTTATCCATGGCACTCCGGGTAGCGGAACCCGGTTCACGATAAATGAGCGATCGGTTTTTCTGTAGTTTCGGAGTACTACTCACCAGAAAGAGTTTATTTTCGAGCAGTAATTCCTCCTGAATTTCAAGGCCTCGGGGCAATACCGAAACCAAAGCAAAATCTATTTCATTATTTTCTAAATGCTTTAGAACGGTGGTTTTATTAGACACATCCAAGGTTAAATCTATATCTGGATGCTTGTGTAAAAATCCACTGAGAAAGTACGGTATAACATATTTTCCCGTCGAGGCGGAAGAAATTCTCAAATTGCCGGTTAGTAAACCCCGAAAATCCTTCGTCTTATTGATGAGGGCATCTGCCTCTTTAAGTACATTTTCTGCAATTTCCGCGATTGATTTTCCAAAATCGGTCACATAGAGCTTCTTACCAATGACCTCTGTAAGCGGGATATCAAATTGTTTCTGAAAATTTTTGAGCTGAATAGACACAGCCGGTTGGGTCATATGCAATTTCTCGGAAGCTTTGGTGATGCTTTCTTGCTTTACGACTTCAAGGAATATCTGTAACTGATGCAGGGTATAGTTCATAGCCAATACTTATAAGTATGTCCTGGGAGACCGTAACATTCAAATTGAGTGTCTAGAATGTGTCTTCTCATCTAATTAAAGGTAGAGATAATGCTGGATTCAGGCGTGGAGATTCGTCCATGAGGAAATTTACCGGCATACCCTTTCACGATTACATCCTGCTCCAGGAAACCCACCTGCTGACAAAATACAACCGGCTGTCATCAATTTTCGTGTGGCATTCTAATCATAAACAATATTTATGTTAATCATAATAAAGATAAATTTATTTTATGTTTAATAAATGCCATTTTTGCTTCAGAAATTGAAAAACACAATATGAAAAAAGAAACGAGCAACTATCAACAAACACTTCAAAAGCCACTCAGTGGCGTTCCGGGTTTGCACCGGCTAAACCTGATCAAATTTGCAGTCCCGGGCAAATCCTGGCTAAACCTGATCGGTCACATCGGTATATTTCTCACCTGGTGGATACTGATTGCAATGAATGACTACCTCTTCTGGGAAGAGGCTTTGATATGTTCAGCCATCATTTTCAGTCTGCTGTTCTTTAGGGCAGTCGAGCAAAATGATCCTTTTAGACCTTTGAATTAATCACATTTCCTAAATCAAATAAATTTTAATCATGATTTCAAACGAAGTAATACAAGGAGTAAATGTTGTTAATGAAACACTCAGAACTTCTGAAGCAAGGGATATTATATCCGGCATAATTGATAAGCAAATTAATTTCTACAAACTGCAGCACTTCAGAGAGTGGATCGGTAATCACTACACAGAAAGTTATCAGTTAGATGAGAAAATAAACCAATTGGAGGAGCAGAAGCAAAATCTTATGGAGATGATTGAAGAGGCCACCCGAGCCAAAAAAGAAGTACACATTAACTGCCTTATTGAGTTGGAAATAGAATATGAGCCGGAATTCAGTCTGTTGAAATCGGCATGATTACTTTCTGATTCTTATAAGTATTTCACCAAAAAAAATAGAAATTAAATATGAGCACAGGCTTATTATATAGAGAAATAAGTAAAACGAAATCCGAAAAAGCAGTTAAAATTGCTGTTTCCCAGGGTGATGGTATCGGACCTGAAATAATGCAGGCTACCCTCAACATCCTGCAAGCGGCTGGCGCTAACATTGAACCTGAATTTATTGATCTGGGACAGAAAGTGTATTTAGCCGGAAATTCAGCAGGGATAGATTCAGAAGCGTGGGATATTATCAAACGAAACAAGGTCATTCTCAAAGCGCCCATCAGCACTCCCCAGGGAAAAGGCTACAAGAGCCTAAATGTGACTTTGCGGAAATCCCTAGGCTTATTTGCCAATGTAAGACCGGTAGCCGCTCTGGATCCATTCATTTCTACTGGTCACCGGAATATGGATGTAGTAATTATCAGAGAGAACGAAGAGGACCTTTACGCCGGTATCGAGCACCAACAGACGAGTGATGTGGTGCAGTGTTTAAAACTGATTACAAGACCCGGTTGTGAGAGGATCATTCGATATGCCTTTGAATATGCCCGGGTCTATCGTCGAAAAAAAGTTACCTGCATGTTGAAAGATAACATCATGAAGCTGACTGATGGCCTCTTCCACCGGGTTTTTGATGAGATTGCTCAGGAATATCCGGAAATCAAGAGCGAGACTCAAATTATAGACATCGGTGCAGCCAAGCTGGCAGCAAATCCTGAAAACTATGATGTGGTCGTCACCTCGAATCTATATGGAGATATTATTTCTGATATCGTCGCCGAAATTGCAGGATCAGTGGGACTGGCAGGCTCTGCAAACATCGGGAGGGAGGCCGCCATGTTTGAGGCGATCCATGGATCCGCTCCGGATATTGCCGGATTTAATATAGCCAATCCTTCCGGACTTATTAACGCCGCGGTGATGATGCTGGCCCACATAGGTCAAAATGAAATTGCCGATAAGGTGCGAAATGCATGGCTGGCTACGATTGAAGATGGGTACCATACGGCAGATATATTTAAGGAAGGTCGAAGTAAAAAATGTGTAAATACCCAGGAATTTGCCGACGAAGTGATCCGAAGATTAGGGGATGTTCCGAGAGTGCTGGAGGTAAGCCATCTTGGCAATGGGACAGGTAAGATACGGATGAAAGAATATCAGCGACCAAAGATGCACAAATCGCTGGTTGGTACCGATGTCTTCCTGGATTGGCAGGGATCGGACCCCAACGAACTCGGTTCAAAATTGGCCAATCTCGATACTCCGGGAATTAAACTGAAAATGATCACGAACCGGGGGGTCAAAGTTTATCCAGGAGGTATGGATCAGACTTACTGCACGGATCATTGGCGGTGCCGTTTTGTATCACGGGAAGCAAATACTTCGACATCAGGTCTCTCTTATCCTGGTATAAGCTACCTCCAGGTATTGTCCTTGCTCACAAAACTAGTAATAGACGGATATGATATTATTAAGACAGAAAATCTGTACGAATTTGATGGCCAACCGGCTTTTTCCCTGGGCCAGGGTGAATAGAGCTTCTGAAGAGGTTGAAAATCAGGGATAGATCTTAGTGTCACAAACAATTAGCCTGTTTGTGACACTCTTTTTGGCTAAGTCTTGTCTTGCATACTTTATCACAAAAAAAAAAACCTGATAATCAATGATTACCAGGCTGTCTTTGTAGCGGAGGCAGGACTTGAACCTACGACCTTCGGGTTATGAGCCCGACGAGCTACCAACTGCTCCACTCCGCGATATTAATCCTTCCTCTGAAGGGATGGCAAATATATAACTTTTTTCCGACTGGAAAAGTTCAGCTGAAATATTCCTTTAAATATCCGATCTGGCAAAATTCAGAAAGATGTACGATATTGCCAGACAAATGCTCATTATATGTTAATCAAGCGATTTTCTCCAGTTTTACTTTGGGTGTTCCTCTGTTTGATCTATGCACCAGTCTTCTCCCAGTCTGAAGGTATAGGAGCCTGGCAGACTACGCAGGATGACGCTAACGTAGTAAGTATTGTTACTGATCAATATTTTTCAGTCGCATTTTATAAACCTGATATGTTTATTGGCACGTTTGGCGGAGCCTGGAAGGAAGTTGCTCCCGGCAAGATGGAAGTAACGATTGAATTTGACACTTTTGACAGTACCAATGTTGGCACAACCTCGGAAATGTCTTTCAGTCTTGAAGGAGATAAGTTGATGATCGAAGACAATGCCTGGACCCGGATTGATGATGGGACTCCCGGCGCACTCAATGATGCCTGGTTGATGACCGGCCGAAAAAGGGATGGGGAAGGTGAAATCCAAACGCGGCAGATCGGACCTCGTAAAACCATGAAAATTTTGTCGGGCACCCGGTTTCAGTGGATTGCCTACAACACGGAAACAAAACAGTTTTTTGGAACCGGAGGTGGTACTTATACTTCTGTTGACGGAAAATACACGGAGAATATCGAATTTTTCTCGCGCGATAATAAGAGGGTCGGTGCCTCACTACCGTTCAACTATGATCTGGTAGAGAAGGCCTGGCATCATTCAGGCAAAAGTAGTAAAGGGGATCCCATGTATGAGGTTTGGAGCCGTCGATCCACCCTGGAATAGTGTTCCCAGCCTTCTTTACCCGGAAAAGTCAGGAAATAAAGTCGCTTCGTCTCTGAAGGTCCTCCAAATCATTTTTTTCCTCGAATGATTTTTCCGCCAGATTTAATATCATCTGGGCGTGTTTGGTTACTGCCTCCTTACGGTCATCATGACAGAATTGATAGATCGTACGAAGTGATTCCATCATGCGAATAGCTACCGAAGGATTTCCCCGCGAAAATTGGCGAATCTGGTTAAACGCAGCATCCAACATTCCTTCAAAAGTAAGTACATCGGCAATTACCCTTACCGCACCCTCCTCATCAGCAAGATACGGTGCGGGAAATTCCTTTTTAACCAGCGACGACATAATGGACGAAAGGTGATTAATACAAGAAATAGCGGTATACGGATCATTAATGCCTGGTGATAAGGCTCTTGACGCAATTTCCACCAATTGATGGATCGAATGTTCTAGATCCTGCTCCTTCGAACGGGTTTTACCAAAAATGAATTGACGCTGGTAAGCTTCCAAATCTTCATCAGTGGTTTCTTCGTGGCTGTATACCATGCCTAGCTTTTGATCCTTGACGACAAAATCACCAGGACGAAAATATATCTCAATCAGCATATCTTTTTCCTTTGCAATCTCCAGCAGACTCTGCCGGTCTAGGTACCGGAGGTAGCCATACTTCTCTGCACTGATTTCCTTCTGATAGGCAAAGGTTTCCTTCAAAGATTTGGGAGACACGTCTCTGGCATTTTCCAGGTTGCTGTTTACATCTCCCGAAAAAAGTGAATCAAGATTTTTTGACATGTCACTCGAAATGTCCGATATGATATTATCCGCCTGAATATTCATCGTGATGTGATGAAAGAAGATTACCAACAAAATAATATTTACAATAGTGGCAATTAATGCGAAAAGGATGGAAAAGGAAGGTATGAAGCTAAATTGATCATTTTCCTTTATCGTGTTGAGCACAATCAAACAATAGACGTAGGTTGCAGCATAAGAACCCAGCACAATTTGGTTTAATTGATCATACATAAAATTGCGGATCAAACGGGGTCCAAATTGAGATGAAGCCAATGTCAAGGCGACGAGGGTAATCGAAAAAACAGTACCGGCAACTCCGATCATTGCTCCGGAGATGGTAGATAAAATTTGGTGGGCTGCACTGGCGCTCCCAGGAAAAATAAGTTGCGTAATTCCTTCCGGTCTGTATTCTATCAGATTATCTAAATACAAAAGAGAGAGCGAAAGGATTATAGCAATACTGATAAGCAATACCGGTATAAACCAGAAGGTGGCTTTTAATTCTCTCCAGAAGAATAGTAGTTTTTTCATGTAGCGATTTTAAGACCTTTCATCTCAGGCTTAATATAAGCCAATATTTGAAATGTCAATTTCTGATGCCTCACCCATTAAGTTAAGCGTTAAAAAGTCAATTCACTACCTCTAACTCCTCCCAAGGATAAATGTTTGAGCCAACACTGAAATGAAATAACTAGTGGACTGTAACATTCAAATTGAGTGCATAAATTGACTTCTTTTGCACCAGTTCTTCATCATCAACAGCCTTACGTAGCTTAGGCTACGTGCGGTATTGCTTCTTCGATCTGATACAAAATAACTCCAATTTATACTACTCATTCAAATATTACAGTCCACATGGAAATTGAATAATGCCTCTTCTGCGGGATGTCTCAAAAAAAAAATGGGCTGTCGGAACAGCCCATGATCTTAAAAGTGATTACGTTGAAAAAACCTTTTACCTAATAATCAGGAGAAAGGGTTACTTCATGGAATAAGCCATCTTCAAATCCATTCTTTCCTCTTTTTGCATCGCTTCATTGGCTTTTGCCACACAGATCGCAGAGTTTTTACCATTTTCATAATTAGAGAGCGGGCTCTTATCTTCCCGGATACAATCAGCAAAACCAGCCAATGCCTTTCCAGTGGGTTCGGCATCATCTTCCGGACGGTCACCGGCAGCAATGGGTATCGGTTTTCCCGGGTCCATGGTTTTCAGGGTCGCACCTGATACACCATCGACTTCGTCAGGTTTTTGCATACCGCTCAGCCAGGAAGGTTCGACATACAGAAATGCCTTGTGTCCTTGTTCGCCTGTCACCTGAACAGTGGCATTTTTTCCATAAAACAACATTTGATATCCCATATGGGCATTGGTAGTCAGACAGGTATAGGATGCCTGGACGCCATTTCCGTATTTGAAAACACTGTGTACATGGTCATAGGTCTCCCGTCCGTCTTTCCAGTAATCGATGCCACCATACCCGGTCACCGAGGTAGGCAGATCTTCCAAAATCCAGTTGACAATATCCAGTTGGTGAGAAGATAGTTCTGCCATTAGCCCACCGGAAAATTCACGATACATACGCCAGTTTATAATCCGTTCCCACTTTGGATTGTCCACCGGTCGCCGCCAATCACCATTCCGGTTCCAATAACATTCGATGTGGGACAATTCTCCAAAATCTTCATTCTGGATGATACCCTTAATATTATTGTATAGCGGATTATACCGGTGTTGATATCCAACCTGGAATTTAAGCCCTGATTTATTCACTATATCACCCAGTTTGAGCGCCTGATCAGTGGTAAAACACATGGTCTTTTCACAATAAACATGTTTACCTGCTTCCAGGGCGGCAACGGCTACTTCATAGTGTAATGAGAGTGGCACTGAGACAATAACCGCATCAATATCCTTGTTCTCCAGAAGTTTCCGATAGTCAGAATATCCTTTGCTACGTGGGGCTGACAGCTCCAATCCTTTTTTCAGGCGCTCCGGAATAATATCACAACCGGCAATGACCGATGCATTGGGAATATCCTGGAGTAGTTTGATAAGCCAATTTCCCCGGCTGCCGGTGCCAATAACTCCTAAATTTACCTGATCACTGGCATTAGATAGATGACTGAATACCGACCCTACCGGCATGAATCCGGCTAAAGCGGCTTTACTGGTGTTTTCCAGAAATTTCCGTCTTTTCAATAGATTACCCATCCTTCCGATTATTTACAAAGCTAATCTTGCAACGTTAACGATGTTCTTACCATTCTATGATGATTCTCCTTAGTCCAGACCATGCTTTTGCTCATCCGGGATCTAATGGATCAACAGGAAGGTTGAATCTTTTTCCGCTGAGACCTTATGGGTCACATGGGGTGGTATCTCCACGGTGTCCATATTCTCTTCTAACAATACCGCTCTTTGTTCTTCTTCGTAAAGAGCCTTACCTGATATGAGGATTAGCAAGGCATGTGAAATACTTTGATGTTCTTTCAAAGTTTTTCCCTCTCTAATTTTCATCAGGATAACCGTGCCCCGGTCCTTTAAGATGGATTTTGACTCAATATCTTTTACGGTATCCCTCATTAGTTTTTTCAAATTCATTATTAGCAATCTTTATTGGTAAAAAAGCGAGATAATCAGGTACAAAATTAAACTGAATTATTCGAGAGAATCACTATTTGTCGTCTTTCCCACCATTTCCCCATCGAACAGTTTTATGCTAAATCGGGTTTTTATGACGAACCTTACAACAATTTCGAAATGAAAACATCACTTCGGTATTTTAAGACAATTCCATTTATCGCGTTGATCATTTTCTCAACAATCCTGCCCTCCTGCAATTCATCTCGCCGTACACAGGGTACGATCATCGGCGCGGCCGTAGGCGCGGCTACCGGTGCCGTTGCAGCAAAGAAAAATCGTGCTGCCGCCATCCTGCTGGGAGCCAGTATAGGAGGTGTTGCAGGCAATCTCATCGGGCAGTATATGGACAAACAAGCAGAGGAAATTCGTCGTGACCTCGAAGGTGCAAAGGTGGAACGAATCGGAGAAGGCATCGTCGTCACGTTTGATTCCGGATTATTGTTCGATTTTGACTCTGATGCACTACGGCAGAGCACGCGGGAAAACCTGGCACAACTCGCAACCACCTTGAAAAAATACGATGATACCGAAGTCATTATCTTCGGACATACTGATAGTATAGGTGACACGGCATATAATCGCAACCTGTCCGAAAGAAGGGCCGATTCCGTCGAGAACTATCTGACCGGTCTCCACATTGATTCGCAACGGCTGGAACCGCAGGGAATGGGGGAATCCGATCCCTTAGCTTCAAATGACACGGAAGAAGGCCGGCAATTAAACAGGCGGGTGGAGGTCACAATCATGGCTAATAAAAAGCTAATCCGCGATGCTAAAAAAGGTGATATTCCACAGGTATAATCACCGCTTCCTTTTAATTAAAAAAAATCAAATAAAATGAAAAAGATCCTTTTTCTCAGTATGATTTTTGCTCTGATTCATTCAGTGAGTTTTGCTCAATTGGAAAATCGCTTTTCAATCGGTCCCAGGCTAGGCATTAATTTCTCTAACATAAATTCATCCTCAACCAAGAATTTGACTGGTGTAGCAGGTGGAATAACCTCGACCTACAGTATTAATGAAAAATCAGGAATTACATTGGATGTTTTATATTCTGCCGAAGGACATAAGAACGGAAATCTGGAAGTAGAGAGAAATTATCTGAAAATACCAGTCATCTATAATACGTTCTTTGGTAGACTGGGAGAGGCCTTCCGTCCCAAAATATATTTGGGATTTGCGCCTGGATTTTTACTGGATGCTCAGGTAAACGATGTTGAAACCACAGATGATCATAAATCAACCACTCTTGACCTTGTCGGTGGACTGGGCTTTAACCAAAGAATCAGTAATCGAATCTGGTTAAATGCGGACTTGCGGGCTCTTTGGGGAATTACTCCAATTCAGGAGTCCGGTGATTTTAAAAATCGAACCATCCAGGCCACCCTGGGAATTGCTTACGGAATCTAAAATCCTAGCGATTGATTACAAGCTTCTTAACGGCAGTACGATTTCCCTGCTGGTCCAAAAGGCGGTAAAAGTATAGTCCGGGACTCCAGGAGGAAATATCTACGGACGTTCTATCAGAGACAGGATTACGGTAAATAGTCTGACCCAAATTATTGATGATCTCAATCTGATTTAGGCCTTCTTGTATATCCTGATCCATAGATTCGAACTGCACTGAATAGTTTGCCGGATTAGGATAAAGGATACTTTCAAACGATTTTTGAAGTTCGTTGCTTGAAGTTATATCACCCTGATTATATTCCAAAATTCGAATATCATCGAGGTAGATTCCATCACGGGTATCGTCTTTGGTGGACTGCATTAAAAACCGGATGGTCACTTCTTCTCCTACGTATTCTGACAAATCAATCCGCTCGATAATCCACTTTAACTGGCGACCGGTATAAATGGGCAGATCTTTATTTATATTTAATCGACCTGCCACTGAATATCTGCCACAAAGAGGAGAAAAATTATTTCCGTCAGTAGATATTTCAACCAACATGAAATCAAACTGATTTTGAATATCCCAAAAGGCCCGGAAAGAAAGTACTGCAGAATCACCGTTGGATATAAAGACCGGATTTTTCAGTGTGAGGTAATTCTTGGTATAGGGAATGGTATTGCCATTTGGGCTATCGGTCAAACTGGTTGGTTCGGAAATAAATTCCTTATCGGTCTCATCCCATTGAGAAACGATGGTATTAGTGATCCAATCTGAATTATTCCCGGGATTATTGAGAAGGAATCTGGAATTCCGGTAATATTTTATGATGGTATCCGTATGACTGAAAGATCCGTTGTCAATCGTATAACTTATCTTAATTCTTTCTCCGTCCTGAATACCCGGTGAAAGTGTGTAACGCAGATTATCTTTTTGATTCCGAAACAGGTCCAGAATATACAACTTGGAAGGACTTTCGAATTCAATGTTAGGGGTTACCGGTTTAAATTTTACTGCAAAAGCTACATCTTCAAATCCCAATTTAGTGATGGAAAAAGGCAATTGTCCCTGCACCTCTGTCAGGTAGCTCTCTGACTCATCAAAGATCATGGCAGAATTTAATAGAAAAAAAGCGGCAGAAAGATTTTGGTTAAGTGAAAGCTGGCACAAATATTCTACATCGCCTTCGTCAGGCCAGAAGCTATGTTCTTCGGTTCCGATCTCCGGAGTCATTGAAAAGATACTTTGCTTTTCTTCACTGCCATACATCCAGTCGTCGGCATCACCATTTGTTGGGTAGGCGATGGTCTCCAAACCTGTACCGTATACATACCGGCTTTCCCTGGTCAGGAGATTTCCCAGTGACTGGAAGATCTCTTCATCCTCAGCCGGTTGAGGGGTATAGCCAAAGGGATACACCAAAAAACCACCCCAGGCGTGATAATTGAGCGCCAATTTAAAATTATGATTCAGGACAAAAGAACGCACCGCCTGTGTTTCGGGCTCTGAAAATGGTGAAGGTCCCCGGTATACCTCAGACTGAGAAGCTCCCGATGATCCCGCATTATCATAGCCCCACTGATGACCATAGTTGCGATTCAGGTCGACTCCGAATGTGCCATCGCCGTTGTCACTTCGATTTTTTCTCCACAAGCCACCGCCCTCCGGTCTGATGGTTTCATTATATACATATCCATCCGGATTTACACAGGGTATAAAGTATAATTCGACATTGTCCAACAAATATTTGATCTCTGAATCGGTAGAATATCGCTCCAGGATATACCACATGAAATAAATCAATTGAGTCATGCTGACCGGTTCACGTGCATGATGCAGCGCCGTAAACAACATTTGCGGCTCTTCGTCTTCCAATTCACCGGGATTATCAGAGATTTTCAACCATTCGATCGGGCGGCCTTCTTCCGTCTGGAAGTCTCCTATAGGCTGTCGTTTCGAAATCAAATGGGGGAAAAGGCTGGTCATCTTATCCAATTCTGCCAGCATCTGGTCATAGGTATAATGGCCTTTATAAGTGCCGGGAGTAAAGTTTTGTGGTGTAGAATAATCGAGTTGGTCCAGCGCATCTATACAGGCCTGAATGCTGCGCATACTCCTGGTGCGGTTTTTACTGTAAGCCAGTTCCGCATCTTGTTCCATAATTTTCAGGTCAAAACCTGCCTCACGAGCCAGCTCCAGTTCATACCGGGAAAAGTCACCTTCGATATAAGAGCCTCCATCGTGCACATGATCTACAGCCACGCCTAATTTTCCCAGATCTTCCTTTTTTGCGTAGACCTTTGCCTTGCTATAATTCTGGGAAAAACCAGCTCCGAGACAGAAAAAAGTGAGTAGGAAAACAAGGTACGGTTTTCGAAAATTCATATTCAATGGGATCATAAGAGAGGCGGCAAATATAACAGTTTATCCATACCAGACCGTCCAATGGCCGGCTAAGTTATCAACAACAAAAATATTAAAATTATTTATAATATGATAAGAATTGAGGCCCAGAGGTTAGATGAGGATCCGGGTTCTCAAAATGTGTAACTCCCTCTCATTATTTTCCCTTTCCCTGAAGAAGCACCAGAAGGGTGTAGAATAAAATCTTAAAATCCAGTGCCAGGGATGCATTTTCGATATAGAGGATATCAAACTTAAGCCGCTGGATCATCTGCTCCACCGTACTGGCGTACCCATATTTTACCTGGCCCCAGGAGGTGATACCCGGCCTTACTTTTAACAGATGTTTATAGTGTGGGGCTCTTTGCATAATCTTTTGAATGTAGTAGGATCTTTCCGGTCTGGGCCCTACCAGTGACATTTCTCCCTTTAATACATTCCAAAACTGGGGTAATTCATCTAAGCGCCATTTTCGCATGGTCGCTCCAAAGGGGGTACAACGTTCGTCCAGATCATGCGAAAGCTGAGGGCCGTTATTCTCTGCATCCTGGTACATGGACCGGAATTTATAGATGGTAAATGGTTTTCCTCCATAACCTATTCTTTCCTGCTTATAGATGATGGCCCCGGGAGAAGTCAGTTTAATTCTGATGGCGATATAAAGATATATCGGTGCCAGAAGCAGCATTAAAATAAATGATATCAGGACATCAAAGACCCGCTTAAGCAATCTTTGCCACCGCGGCATCAATCCCTGCTGTATTTCAATCAGCACCGCACCGTAGACGTGATTCATCTTTACGGTCCCGAGCATGATATCATACATATCCGGTATGATTTTCACCAGGAGCCGGTCTTCGTAATCGAAGAGGATGTCCAGAATAGACTTCAACTTACCATGTTCGGAGGTTTCGATTGCAATGATCACCTCTTCCACCTCATATTCTTCGATGACCCTTCCAATATCCTGGATATCACCTAATTTCGGTAAAAATTGAATCAGATCATTGGTAGACTGGCCATTGGCATCAATGAATCCCAAAAATTTGTATCCCAATCCTTTTCTCAATCCACTCACTTCCTCGTACATCTCCATGGCCCTTTCATTTCCACCAATAATGATCGTTGGATACTGAACTAACCCGGCTTTCAACCGGCGACTGGCCCGGGTTAAAAGAACTGACCGGGAAGACACCGTTAATATGAACTGCAGGAAAAATAATACGATAAAGGATTCTATATATCCGGTATAGTTAACGACCGTATCATCAAGGATCAGGGTGAAGAAGAGAAACAAGACACCAACGAAGATTAACCAGAACGTGCGGGCGAAAGTCTTGATCCGGGATTTTCGATATAGATCCTTATACTCATCAAAAATTGAATAGAGAAGCACCCAGCCGAGGGGAATAAGAACGATGCCGATATAAAAATTACGGTCCTCCAGCATATCCAGAGAGAAAAAACCATTTTCCTCACGCTTCCGGTACGCGAAGAAGCAACCCCAGGCAAGCATTGCCATCACAAAGTCGAAGACTCCGTAGATGATGATATCACGAGTTCGTTTTTCTCTCACGAGCGGAAATGTAGTAATTTTATATTATCCAATATCACCAACTGTTCCGGTTTACCGGCCGTTTGATCGTAAGTAGAAAGGAATGTAATTCGTAAATCTTTGGCTTTGGCAGCTTCGATCTCAGCCGTAAAATTCACATAAATTTTTTGAGGTACCAAATCATTGGCGAAGAGTAATAATTTGTAGGTCTTGTTCCCATCTTCTGTCTTCAGTCCTACCGCCAGATTTGTCTCTGATGCATACTCCATTTCCAGGTAGACAAGTGACCCGTTGTCCGGTAGATTACTGAGAGGAAAATTACTGGCCACCTCGAATAACGGATGCCCGGAAGTCAACATAGCTCTGGCGGATTTACCTTCTATAGCCGGTTCTCCGACCACTTCAAAGCGGGTAAGGGTATCGCCGTCCAAATCTTCCCTGAAAAGATTACTGGACTCAAAATCCTCCACCAGGGGAAATCGAAGATCTCCACGATATCTGAACAAGGGAGTGAGAGAGATGGTAGATGCTGGTTCGACACTGACAGTGGTACTCCAGGGAGTCAGCATGGAATAGATCGTGGGGGAAGCAGCTTGTCCGTTTTCCCGGATGCCGGGGAAGATATCCAGACGGACAGACGGACCTCCCAGGAGAGGGACCAGGGAGGGCACCGGATAAGCGCCGATCAATTGGCTGTCGGAATAAATCCAAACCTCGCTGATTAGTTGATGCTCCGTCCCCTGTCCGGAGGCTGATTGAAATTGAACCTCCTGGATAGAGATGAATGCGGGAACCGGAGCCAAATTATCTTTTCCACATCCGATCAAAAGTAAGGCTAAAGCCAAAGCTCGAAACCAAATCATGGCAGCGCCTTATCTAGATTCTGCTGGATCTCATTCGATATTTGGAAAGCCAATTTTAAGGCTTCCAGGGCTTCTTCGATCCCTACCTCAGGTGGGCTTCCGGTCAGGATGGAATCGGCGAAACAGGCTAACTCCATTTGAATCGCATTAACCGGTTTTGTTTCCGGCATATCGATCTTAACCGTTTTCACTCCATCGGCTGTCTCCAGTTCAAACACATTGATATCGTCTGAGTCGCCAACAAGAGGCCCCTCCTCCATCCGAATGATCTGTGCAGAACGGTCCAGAAAATCAAGACCAATATAGGCATCCGGTTGAAAAATGCGCATTTTACGCATGTTCTTAAATGACATGCGGCTGGAGGTGACATTGGCGACACAACCATTTTCCCATTCAATCCTCGCGTTACCAATATCTGGTGTCTTACTCACCAGACAGACACCATTGGCAAAAATCCTCTTTATTCTGGAGGGAACCAATTTTAAGATAATATCGAGGTCGTGGATCATTAAATCGAGAACAACCGAGACATCCGTACCACGCGGATTAAAATTAGCCAGACGATGTACCTCAATAAATTTTGGGTCGACCTTGAGATGTTCAATAGCCAGCATAGCAGGGTTAAAACGCTCGACATGTCCTACTTGTGCAATGACCCCATGCCTTTTCTGCAGTTGAAGCAATGATTCTCCCTCCGTCACACTAGCGGTAACCGGCTTTTCAATAAAGACATGTTTTCCCAGTCCAATCGCACGCTGTGCCAGGGCATAATGGTGCATTGTGGGGGTCACAATATCCAATGCATCGACGGCATCAAGAAGATCATCCATATTGGCAAAGGCTATAACCCCCAATTCGCTGGAAATCTCCCTGGACCGGTCCTTGTCGACATCGTAGAAACCGACTAACTGCAACTCGGGAATATCCTGGATACATTTCAAATGTATCTTGCCAAGATGCCCGGCTCCGGCAACGCCAATTTTAATTTTTTTCATCGATATCGCATTAAGAGAAGCCCCAGGACGGTCACTAAAAACAAAAGTGCCGATGCCATTTTGACCGAGAAGTGAATATAATTGACGAAAGTGAGAATTTCTTTTTCCGAATCGGGATACCGGGGAATGATCTCCTCTCTCAACTTCTTACGATTAAAGATATGTTCTGCCTTAAACTCAATTTGGTGGCGAGTGAGATAGTGGTATACTCTAATTACTTTCCACCGGAAATAGAAATTAACAAAAAGTAATGCTGCGAAGAGGCCTAAGACCAGGGAGATACCCAATACATACATGGACCATTCATATTATCCGCTGCAAAAATATAAATCTGAAGCTAATAGCAACAGAGATCCGCCCACCTATCAACCATATGAGATATGATTACCTCCCTAACCGAAGTTCCTGGCTCAGTTGATAAAAAGATATTTGCAACTTTTCAATATGCTACCTGACAGTCGGATCTTCAATCTTTCCGGCAAAAACAAGGGTTTTGGTGTTTCGGTTCCTCAACAAAAAGACAAATGGCCGGTCAAATCGAAGGGGAGGAGGTGCAGAAGTGACGCCAACACCCACACTGGTGACAGCGGCACCTTCAGCACCTTTCTCATCAATCTTGAGAAAAGTCTTGTGATTAACCCTGGATATGTACAAGTTACCTTCAGGCGCAACTCCCAGATTTGAAAAGTCGGCATTGAAGGGATCAAATGCCAATTCCATTCCCATATCTTTCAATACGTCATTGAGCAGAATCTTGTATTCAATTTCAAAGCGCGGCACATCCAGGTAGATCCGGCCGATCTCCATATCCTGTTCGAACAATTGTGACAACCGGTTGTCATCCAATTCGGAAATCAATTGATCGGGATTGGATCCAGGTCTTGGCAATAAAAGAACCATACTGTAAGACGTATCTGCAAAAGGCATTTCCACAGACGAAAAATCGTCACCATGGTAGTATTTTAACGTATTTATATCCTGAAACATCATATCTGCCTCTACTTCAGAACCCGAGGCAAGAGTGAATTTTACTTTTCGTGTACTCTCCTCTGGAAAAGGATAAATCCAATCGTCCTTAAAATATAGTGCATTGATTAAAAACATGATTTCTTCAGAATTAATCTGATCAATAATCTTTTCAATACGATCATTTGTACTTGATTTTACCCAATCATTTATCGCTTCCAAAGCGGATGGATCCTGAAATTCAAGGTCAAATTGTTTTGCTTGAAAATGATCACTGGTATAATTTAAAAAAGCATCATTTGGGTCCATGCGATTTTTATCCCAAAAGATGGCATTTTCGGTATGGAGCGATGAAGAATTTTCGAGCTCTTTCATCATATTTTCATACGCAGCCCCCAAATTAATGGTGAGACCGGCCGTGGGAAGTTCCAAAGTGCTCGAAATTTTGTCGCGGGTTTCTGCTTCTGCACCTTCGTGTGCCATATACAGAGCAGCGGCGATACTTAGTGGTGATATATTTAAATTAGCCGTCGTATCCTCTGAAGCCACTACTTGTTGGAAAAGATTCCACTGAAATGATTCAAGGCTCGCTTCTAATTCAGCCAGCTCTAACTCATCTGCCGGACTTAAAGGCTCATCATCACTCTTCTGACAGGAAACGAGTGTAAGCAATGAAAAGAAAAATACTTTTTTCAACATGATTTATAGAATAGTCTAAATATATAGACGGTATTCCGGTGGTATACGTTTGGTTCGACTTTTTTCTTTTATCCTACCTTCATGCTAGCGATGTCAGTTTTTCTGAACTGATACTACTTTTTCCATTTTCTCTTTGAGATATTTAGCCGTATACGATTTGCTGTTATTTATGAGATCTTCCGGAGTACCCTGAAACAAGACTTCCCCACCATGCCTGCCACCACCCGGGCCCAGATCGATCACCCAGTCCGCACTTTTAATGACATCGAGATTATGTTCAACAATAAGCACGGTATGTCCTTGTTCTACCAACGCATTCAAGGCATCCAGCAATCGGTTGACATCGTGAAAATGTAAACCGGTAGTAGGTTCATCAAAAATGAAAAGAATATGTTCATTTGATCGTTCGCGGTTTAAAAATGAAGCCAGTTTCACTCTTTGAGCTTCCCCGCCTGACAAGGTACTGGAAGATTGCCCCAATTTGACATAACCAAGTCCGACATCATCCAGCGGTTTGAGTTTATAAACCACTTCATTCTGTCCTTCAAAAAAACTTATAGCTTCTTCAATCGACAGATTTAAAATATCGGAAATATTTTTTCCATTATATTTTACCTCCAGAATTTCATTTTTAAATCGGTGTCCCTTGCAATCTTCGCATTGCAATCTCACGTCTGCAAGGAACTGCATTTCCACCACAATCTCTCCTTCTCCCTGACAGGTGTCACAACGCCCTCCTTCCACATTAAAAGAAAAGTGTTTAGGTTGATATCCCCGGATCTTGCTCAATTGTTGATTTGTCATGAGCTTCCGGATCGCATCATAGGCCTTTACATACGTGACCGGGTTGGAGCGCGATGACTTTCCAATCGGCTGTTGGTTGATGAGTTCAAGTTGGGTGATGACAGGAAGATCACCTGTAACTGACTGGAAATTCCCCTTGAGCTTGCGGGTAGGGTCTTCTATATAATTCTTAAGGGATTTGTAGACAATCTCATGGACCAATGTGCTTTTTCCCGAACCGGAGACACCGGAAACGACAGTCATAGTGTTGAGGGGAAAATCTACATCGACATTGCGCAGATTGTGCTGCCGCACTCCCTTGAAGCTGATTTTATTGGTGCCCTTACGTCTCTTGTCCGGAATGGGAATGAACTTTTTATACTGCAGATAATCAGCAGTGAGGCTGTCCTTATTCTTTCCGTTCAATTTTGAAAAAGGCCCGGCAAATACCACTTTACCTCCGTGTATACCTGCCTCCGGACCCATGTCCACCAGAAAATCTGCATTGCGAATCACATCTTCCTCATGTTCGACGACGATCACCGTATTATGAAGGTCTCGCAATTCTTTTAATACCTGAACGAGCTTTTCCGTATCCCGGGCATGCAAGCCGATACTGGGTTCGTCCAGTATATACATGGAGTTGGTGAGATTACTTCCAATGGATTTGGTCAGGTTGATTCGTTGGGTTTCTCCCCCACTCAGTGTTGAAGAGATCCGGTCCAGGTGAAGATAATCGAGACCCAGGGCACATAAATTCTTCAACCGGCTGACTATTTCGATCAGAAGCCGGTTGGCAATGACCTGGTCGTGTTTGGAAAGTTTGATCTTTTCGAAAAATTCCAATAATTGATCAATGGGCAGATTAATCAGCTCATTTATACTGTGATCAGCCACCTTGACATAGGATGCTTCCTCCCTCAATCTTGAGCCCCGGCATTGACCGCAAATGGTTCTGCCCCGATAACGGGCGATCATCACCCGGTTTTGAATTTTATATGACTTTTTCTCGAGATGGTCAAAGAAATCATTGATGCCGGCAAAATACTCATTCCCATCCCAGAGCAGATCCTTTTGCTCATCATTAAGATCTTCATAAGCCCGGTGGATGGGGAAGTCAAAATGGTGGGCTGACTGCAGTAGCCTGTCCAAATATATACCACTCTTTTCACCCTTCCAGCAATGGATTGCCCCTTCATATACGGAGGCGGAGGGGTCCGGTATCACCTTATCTTCATCAATACCCATCACCCGGCCAAAGCCTTCACAACGGGGGCATGCACCAAAAGGATTATTGTAATTGAACAGGTGTTGATTCGGCTCAATAAAGACAATCCCATCTAGTTCGAACTTATTGTTGAAGAAGGCCTCTTCGTCTTTTCCGGAATGGATGTAGCACTCACCACCGCTTTCGTTGAAGGCCGTCGCAACGGAATCGGCAATTCGCTTACGGTTGTCCTCATTTTCATGATCTACGACAAATCGATCGATGACCACCCTGATCATAGCCTTGTCGATATCGGCTATTTTTTTCTTAAGTACCTTATCCTTAGACTGCAGGAGATCTTCGATATAAAGCTGTTCTTCATTATAGAGAACCCTGGAGTACCCCTTCTGTAACAATAAAGTCAGTTCCTGATGTATTGTCCGCTCTACATACTGTTGATGCAGGGGAATCAGGAGCATGACCTTTGTACCCTGTGAAAGTCCATCGATATAGTCCACCACATCGTGCACCTCGTGCTTCTTCACCAATTCTCCGGTCACCGGAGAATACGTCTTGCCGATACGGGCGTACAGTAAACGGATGTAATCATATATTTCGGTCAGAGAGCCTACCGTACTACGGGCATTACTGGTCGTGACCTTTTGCTCAATCGCTATGGCCGGGCATATCCCCTTGATATAATCTACTTCCGGTTTCTTCATCCGGTTGAGGAATTGCCTGGCATAAGAGGACAAACTTTCTACATATCGTCGCTGACCCTCGGCGTAGAGCGTGTCAATAGTGATGGATGACTTACCCGAACCAGAGACTCCGGTCACCACAATCAATTGATTCTTAGGGAGTTCAAGGTCAACATTTTGCAAATTGTTAGCCCGGGCTCCCTTGATCGAAATAGTATCTTTTAACGATTTTGTCATATAAATAGCCCCTAAAGAATCAAAAACTTAAATGTTAAAAAATGTCAAATCTGAAAAAGTTGGTCTGATTCTTGTAAAAATTAGAAATGAATCTATATTTTTGACTTGCGTTCGATTTAGGTTGAGTGCAAAATTAAGAGTCTAGTTAAACAATAGTTAATAAACAAGACTTTTAAAGGTTAGTTAAATTTGATTCATTATTTTAGAGATCATTGATCTCCTTAGCTTCACAAAAAAACTGGATTGCTTATAGAGTAAAACTTATACACGACAAACATTATTGATAACTAAACCAAATTGTAGTCGTATGCAAGTTACTCCATTTAGCGACCAGGAACTTATCCAACAATATTTAGACGGCAACGAGAGAGCCTTTGAAGAGCTCCTTAATCGCCATCGCAGCAAGATCTATACTTCTATCTATCTTTTCGTCAAGGAACAGAGCCTGGCAGAAGACATATTTCAGGAAGTATTTATAAAAATCATCAATACGCTTAGGAGTGGAAAATACAATCACGAAGGTAAATTCGTGCAGTGGGCGATGCGAATCGCCTACAATATGTGTGTAGACCAGTTCCGTCGTAAGAAACGTCGTCCTCAGGTAGCTCCAACCGAATCATTTGACATTTTTGATGTGTTGCATGTATCGGAAGAGAATATGGAAACGACGATGATCAAGAGTCAAACTCATGAGCGAATCCGCCATCTGGTTGATAGCTTACCTCCCGAACAACGCGAGGTGGTCATTTTGCGACACTATGCAGATATGAGCTTCAAAGAAATATCCCAGCTTACCCGCGTAAGCATTAATACCGCCCTGGGCCGGATGCGATATGCGTTAATCAACATTCGCAAGATGGTCGAGGAAAAAGAAATTATTCTACAGTAACCCCACTCACTTTCGTAGTTATCAAGATCGACAGCCTGGCCGGATGATTTCCAGCCGGGCTTTTTATTAGCATAACCCTCCCACCCCAAATCCGGGTCGCCCGCACTCGTACCTAAGTTGTTAAAGTTTGGATTGTCACAAGAAAGGATTATAACTTTAGGAGAAATCCTGTGACGATGAAGTTGTCATTACCGTTCTATATCTTTTTAATCCAGTTGAATTATAGTTTTGCGCAGCAATTCGAATATGCGCTGACCCAGCCGGAATACATCGGTTCCGAAATGAACGACGTTGTTCCTTATCAGGGATATATCTATATCGCGGGTGGTATGAGCTGGTGCCACCAACCGGCTATTTGGCAATTTGATACTTCTGGAAATCTCATCAATACATTTAATTTCAGTTCGGAGGGTACGTATGGATCCATTCAGCAACTTCTGATTCGGCCGGAGTCAGGGGAGGCCATTGTGCTGGTAAATGAAAAAACCAAATTTGACCAGAAAAGCAACCGGGTCAGTGTCATCAAGCTGGATCGAAATTTTGAGGTACAGGATGTGCATGATTTTCCTGAGCTTTCTAACAACGAAAAGCCACAGTCTGCCGTCCTAACCGACAGCAGCATCCTTATTTTAGCGCACGACCATTTGCATATCTACGACCACGACTTTATTGAGGTCAATCAAATAAAACTTGAAGATCCTATACAAAATGAGGCTGTCATTCTTCTCCGGGACGAGCAGATCATTTATTATGACGCTCTGTTGCGGAATACCATATATAATATCGACTATCAGGGAAATCTACGGGCGGAGGTACACGCACCTGTATTTGATCAGCTGGTGATTTACCAGGATTTTATTTTTATCTCTAAAGACAACAGAATAATAAAATACGATCTACAACTTCTTAGTCCCATCGAAGAAACCACCTTTGACATCTATGAAAGCATGGAACTTCAGGTGATCAATGAAGGCTTTCTCGTCATTATTGGCCATCGTGAAAACGCTCCTTCCACCATTGCCTATTACGATGAAAATCTCAAAATCGTTTTGGACGAAAAAATTACACCCGAATACGAGAGGAACTTTCGGGGAGCGATCGACAGTGATTTAGAAATTTTCCAGACAAGCTCTTATCGCCGGCAGTGGCCGATACCTCAAAATGAGTATTCCAGCCAAGACTTTCTTCCGGTGATACGGAAAAAACATATTATTTCCCCGCTGGAAATTCAGCGTCCCAGCATGGCTATCGAAAATGTTGAGTTGCTCAATACATTGGAACCTTTTCATTGTGACACCAGCCATGCAACCATACCCTATTGCGTTTTTTCTTCAGAATATCTCACTTATGCGATAACGATAAAAAACAGTGGTACACAAACAATTAACAATTTTGGTTACTACACCAACAACGTAGAAAATCTACTGTGTTATTTTTATACGGGATATCATTATGTAGACAATATTAATCTGGAACCTGGTGGTACCATTACCATTATTGATTCGATGCAATTGCATACGATCCTTAACTTTCCCAACCTCGAATTTTATATAGTAGCCCCAAATCATATTATTTCCAATATTCCCACCAGTACATTTTCCTTTGAACAATCTTTGACATCGAGCCGGGAAAGGCACTGGGAGGAGGCACTTAATGTTTTTCCTAATCCTGTGTCAGACATTTTAGGGATTCAAAGAACCCTTTTAAAGGGATCCAGATATAAAATTTTCGATTGGACTGGAAGAAATGTACGATCAGGGCAATTATCAGAAAATGAACTTGACGTTTCTGACCTTCCGGAAGGTACTTACACACTCTAGATATCAGAAGGTCGAAAAGGACATTTTGCACGGTTTATTAAATTCTAAAACAACCCTATGAGAAAGTACTACCTATTACTAATCATCTTCATGCTGTTTTTACCCAAGTCAGGACTTCTGGCTCAGGATTTTGAATATGCCATGACCGAGAAAGATCTGGCCGGAGCAAAAATCAGCGACCTGCTTCTGGTCAATGACCGGATTTATGTAGCCGGCCGGACGAAAGATGAAGGCAACCCGCTAATCATCGTGTTTGATACCTTAGGAAATCTGCTGGATTACCAGACTTTTTTACCGGAAGTGGATGAGCTTTACTATGGGTATATAAGCGATATCCTTTACGATGACAGCACCGGCAATCTGACGGCTATTAGTGCTATTTCGCCTGCATGTGATGTGGGTGGGTCTACCATTTTCAAATGGACTATCAGCACCGATCTTGAAAAGTTGGATGAGTTTAAATACACTATCCCGGGAATGGACGGTCTATCAGATCCTTCAGCCAATCTCGACGATAGTCTTATCGCCATTTCCGTACAGAGCAAAACAGTTATTTATAACCTGCAAAATGAGCTTCAGCAGGAAATCTCCCTACCTGTGGCACTCTCCAATCCACAGGTCATAATGCACGAGGATCAACTGATCACCTTTGACCGTTACCATAACGATAGTCTCTTTTTAATTACTCAGGACGGGTTAATAAATCTGAAAAAAAAGACTACTCATTTTAGCCGGATAGAGCTTGTGGAAAACAAATTAATTTCTGCCGGCTCAGATGGAAAAATCAGAGTCCTTGATCCTGCTTCCCTGGAAATTCTTGACAGCCTGGAAAATGATAATTATTCTACGGTGGAATTCTCCCAACTGGGTCAGGGACTGCTTCAAGTCATCTTTTCAGACATTGGAAAACAAACCTCGATCGAAATATATGATCTTGATTTAAATTTCATCCGGGCGATCCCCTCCTTTACCAATTATGAGTCAAATTTCATCAGTCAGCTGGACGAACATCAGAATCTTTATCAAATGTCCAGCTATTATAATATTAATTTTCCCGACGCGAGTAGTGGCGGTCTGATCCCTGTACTCCGAAAGTTTCCATCAACTGGAATGCCATCCATTCTGAGACCTTCCCTTGAGATCACTGATGTTCAGGTCATCAATCCCGGAGAAATAAATGACTGTTTGTACGACAGTTTATCAGGCATTTGTACTTACTCATTCCCATCTGCCAGTGCTCTAAAATACCAGCTTACAATCAAAAACACCGGTGAAACAGATATTATCAATATTGGCCATTATGTCGGCACCGTAAGTCCATCATTTTGTGGTTATCTCTACCAGGACTACCGGTATTACGAAAATCTAAATATTCCTCCCGGAGAAAGTATATCGATCACCGATTCGGTTCAGATGGGATCGGTAGCTGATGCAAAAGCATTAAATTTTTACCTGGCCGGACCGAATCATCTACTGGCAGCGGGACAGGATTCGACTTTTTACACCATTGATAATATTTCAACCTCAACCTTTGCCAAAAACGGTCCTGAATTGCTAAGAATATATCCCAATCCTGTATATGATAAATTGAATATTTCTAATCCCTCGATAAATAATCCTTCTACGACAATCGAAATCATATCGATGACCGGACAAATAATTATGAACATCAAAATTAGTGATACCCAGATTGATCTACGAGGATTGAATCCCGGCATATATTACCTTAGAATTCAAGATGGCAAAAAGCAATATTTTAACTCATTTATTAAAATGGAATAAAAGGCAATGAAGGGTTAACTGCATGTCAAATTTTATATGAAAATTACCTTTTAACCAGAGCAGCATAATCCCGGGCAAAATAGGTGATGATCACATCTGCTCCTGCTCTTTTTATACTCAAGAGCACTTCCGGCATTGCCTGTTCATAATTCAACCACCCTTTTTGACAGGCAGCAATAAGCATGGCACATTCTCCGCTGACATGATACGCAGCAATTGGCAACTGGCTGTGCTCTCTCAATAAGTGTATAACGTCGAGATAATTCAAAGCCGGTTTTACCATGAGAAAATCAGCGCCCTCTGCCGCATCGAGATCGGCCTCTATCAAGGCTTCTCTTTTATTGGCGGGATTCATCTGGTATGTTTTTTTATCTCCAGCCTTCGGTGCGGAGTCGAGGGCATCCCGGAAAGGTCCATAAAAAGCACTGGCATATTTAGCGGTATAACTCATAATCCCGGTATCGGAATAGCCGGCGTCATCCAGCGCTTCTCTGATTGCTCTTACGCGGCCATCCATCATATCGGAGGGTCCGAGAATATCAAATCCGGCTTGTGCCTGCGCAACCGCCATATTTGCCAGGATTGGTAAGGTTTTGTCGTTATCTATTTTGCCTTCAATGACATATCCGTCGTGTCCATCCGAACTATACGGATCCATCGCTACATCACTAATTAAAGTCGTATCCGGAAATTCCCTTTTAATAGAACCGGCAACTTTCAAATAAAAATTCTCGTCGTTCCAGCTATAGGTAGCTCTTTTGTCTTTTAATTCCTCCGCAATGGAAGGAAATAAAATAAAATTCCCCAGATTAAGTTTGAGGCATTCTTCAACAGTCCGCAACGCCTCATCCATCGATAAACGATAATTTCCCGGAAGAGAGGACACTTCATTTTTTATCCCCTTTCCATCCACTAAAAATAAAGGGTACACCAGCTGACTTACGTCCAGCCTGGTTTCCTGTACCATGCTGCGAATCGATTCCGATCTTCTATTTCTCCGAGGTCGAATTAACATGGAAATAATTAATTATTATCTATCAATATATTTTATTAATCGGCGATCCTTCGACAGGCTCAGGATTCGCCACTCTTATTGGTGATCAATACTTAAGGTCATTTCTGACCACTGACCACTGAATACTGAATACTCTTATATAACCACTTTTGCAGTGGCCTGATTTTCAGTTAGTTGACTTTTTAGTTTGGCAGTCAGTTGCTCTAAGTAAATGATTTTATTCTGAATGTTTCGATCTATATGCTTCATTATTTTAGA
>JAGQWZ010000172.1 GCA_020436835.1 Saprospiraceae bacterium
AATATTGAAGACCCGGGAGATACCAACTTCCTGGAGGCAGAAGCAGTTGAAAAACATGATGTATTGACTGCCAATGACTGGATCTTTGATAAGAAGTTTATTGTTGATGCGGGAGATTCACAGAAATACAAAGCTGGCCAGTTGATCACCATCCGTCAGTTACGCGAAGAGAATTCGATCCTTAAGCGTAACGATCAGCGGTTGATGGAATACAGGGATGCCATGCCGGCTACCTCCAGCTCCATCCTGCAGGGGATAACCCGTGCTTCATTGGGTACGGAAAGCTGGATCTCTGCCGCTTCCTTCCAGGAGACTACCAAAGTCCTTTCCCGTGCAGCCATGCAAGCCAGAAGGGATGACCTGAATGGACTCAAGGAAAACGTTATCGTTGGAAAACGTATCCCGGCAGGTACCGGTATGCGTGAATTCGAGCAATTATTGGTTACGCATAAAGATGTGCAGGAGATGCACGAATACCAGGAAGAACTCGAGTACGAAGACTAGAAAGAATTTTGTCAAGAATAGAAAGCAGCTTGTCACCGACAAGCTGCTTTTTTTTTGCCATCTCTAAAACATTACCCCGGAAATCTCTGAAGTTTTAAAAATTTGACCTAACTTTAAAAATGGTTAAAAAAGTATATAACTCGCTACGGTAAGGAACAGTGAGCGGTGACAAGAATACATCTTAACTCCTTCTTATTTATACAGCAACATGCTCATCAGAATGATTCCGGTCATCAAGCCGGGATCATTCTATGATGGCTATTAACCTGGTACCGGAGATAAAATGCCAGTCGATCGGATGATGATTATGTGAGAGAATTAGATCTGAAGTAGGTACGTAACCTCATCGCAAAGTGATTACGTTTTTGATGGAATGGTCTGTACAGCTTGTTATACATATTTTCAAATTGAATACGTAGATTTACTTTGCGCCAATATAAATTGGTTTTATTATGTATAAGGAACAGATAATAAAACAATTGTACTATAGTGATCGGCTTTCCTGTACTGATCTGAGCCGATTGATCCACAAGAGCATACCATTCACCTCGGCAACAGTTAATGAACTGATTGATGATAATGTACTGCTTGAAGAAGGACTTGCTACTTCGACCGGAGGTAGGAAACCGCATGTGTTCTCTCTGAAGCCGGATTACTTTTACATTTTCGCCATCGCCATCAATCAGTTGAATACCCGAATGGCCATCTTCGACCTTACAGGCACCAGCATAGTGCCCATTCAGTCGATCTCGGTTCCTCTGGCAGGGAACCCCGGTGCATTGGAGACCATCACCCAGCATGCCAAACAAATGTTGATGTCAAGCAATATTGACACCTCCAAAGTATTGGCCGCAGGAGTGGGTATGCCCGGATTTATTAACCTGAAAAAGGGTATCAATCACTCCTTCCTGAAAGTTAAATCAGGCAACATCAACCAGTACATGGAATCTGTATTGGGCATACCGGTGATCATTGATAATGATTCCAGTCTGGTAGCTTTAGCTGAATTGGGTAAGGGACTGGCTCAGGGCAAAAAGAATGCACTGGCCATCAATATCGGATGGGGAGTTGGTCTGGGAATATTGCTCAATGGTGAATTGTTTCGGGGCGAAAACGGATATGCAGGCGAGTTCAGTCATATGGCATTGTTCAACAACAATAAAGTATGCAGCTGCGGAAAGATAGGATGTCTGGAAACGGAGACTTCGATCAAAGTGCTCCTGGACAAAGCCAGAGAAGGTATGGCAAAAGGGAAATTTACCACGTTGCCCAATCCACTTCCCGAAGAGAAAATAGAAGCGGTCCAGGATATATTTAATGCCATGGCTCAGGGCGATCAGTTTTCGATCGGCTTACTTAGTGAGATTGGTTATAACATCGGCCGAGGCATTTCCATCCTTATTCACTTGCTGAATCCGAGTTTAATCATCCTGAGTGGGATCGGGGCAGGAGCCGGCAAATTATGGCTTGCGCCCATCCAGCAGGCGGTCAATGAACTGAGCATCCCCAAACTCGCGGAGAACACCGAGATAAAAATTTCAGAGCTGGCCGGTGACGCGGAATTGGTTGGTGCCGGAGCCCTGGT
>JAGQWZ010000173.1 GCA_020436835.1 Saprospiraceae bacterium
TTACAGGATCTCTTTAATATGAGCGTAGAAAAAGGGTTGATGCTTTGGTCCCCTTTTGACATCAGGCCCTATTTTCAACACCACCTGGAAGGAAGAAGAAAGGTGCCTTCTTTGTACGATAGCCTTTTTGCTAACAATCAGATTAGCAATCCCCTCGATCCGGACCTACAGGATCCAGCTCATTTGCCCTATGAGGCATATCCTATTCCGGAAGCATCCGTTTCCGTAAATGAAAAGGCAAGTTTAATTCAAGCTGCCCTCAACCTATCCGAAGAAGAATTTGATCTGCTGGTTGCAGAATTGGTCAATACGCCTTACAAAAACAGGGATCTCACGCTCTATAATTTAAGCGTTTTTTACCGCTTTCGACTTTTGGCGGATACCCTTAGGCTTTCGGTTAGGGAATTGCTTATCCTGACGGAAACGGCATTGGGTGCCGATTTTTCTGGATTTTCCGATCTGGGGGAATGGTTAAGACTGATCGAGGCCATCCAACTCCTTCAAACTTCTGGGATCCAGTCATCCTCTCTACCAGCTTTATTCATCCAGGAGGCGGAAGTTGTTCAGCTGCCCGACTCCAGAATAGCTACTATTTTAGCTACGCTAAGGGAGGGGGTGAAGCAAATTGACGGGCAATTCCCTATGGCCGATCAGGAGGTGACGGAAGCTGCTAATAAAGCAATTCAACAAGAAGCATTAGTGCTGGAATCGATCGGTAATGCGATCAATACAGTTCCGGAGATCATTATTACTTTATTACCTGATCTAAGTCCTTTCCGGGACGATGTCTTCGTTAGTTCCGATCAGCCTCTTTATGAAATAAATGGCCAACAGAAAACCGTCTGGGCCTTTCCCAATTTGGTCGACACCATAAATCTCCTACATACAAGCTGGGACCGGCTCAATCAATTGATTAGAGCACTACAACTCAGTGAGGAAGCATTTATTTATTTCTATCAGAATAGCTCAGTATTTCAAACCAGTAAATTTTGGGATCCTCCCAAGGGAGCCAACCTGGCGGCTGTCTTCCCGGATCTGGAACGACAGCTTCACCTTATCCATTTTAGAAATGCCATCAGGCCCTACCCCAAAAATTGGTATCAGCTTTTTAATCCCATTATTGGCTCTACGGCGAGTAAAGCTGATTTTATGAACTCATTCGCAGCCTTAAGCGGCCGTCCTCTGGCAGATCTGCTTTTCCTCCTTGGACAAGCAACAGATCCTGCAGACACCGGCCAACTGGGCTTCAACTTTCCAGATGACTATAAGAAAGGGGATTATCTCTTGAAGCTTTGGAGGACCCTCCATGTAGCTAGTCAACTCGGAACTTCTACTGCTACTCTGCGTCAATTGACCAAAATGAACATCCTGCCAGCCGATGCAGATACTGCTAAGGCTCTACTGAAATCAAAATATGACAACTCCAGCTGGTTGGATATTCTTCAACCCATAAGCGATCAATTGCGGGAACGGCGCAGAGATGCCTTGGTGGCCCATATCTTAAACGATCCAGGACAGGAAATGAGCTCATTTAGAGCAACGCACAATATCCAAACCGCCAGTCAACTATACGAACATCTGCTGATCGACGTGAAGATGTCGGCCTGTATGAAGACTTCCCGAATCAAGCAAGCCATCAGTAGCGTGCAGCTTTTTATTGACCGATGCTTTCTGAATCTTGAATCCATCCCTCCGCTAAGTCAGGATTTTTCGGAACAATGGAACAAATGGCGCAAGGTGTACCGCATTTGGGAGGCCAACCGCAAGATTTTTCTCTACCCGGAAAACTGGGTCGAACCGGAATTAAGAGATGATAAGACTCCCTTGTTTAGGGCACTGGAGAAGAAACTGGGGCAAAATGAAGTCACCGATGAGATCGCGGAGGAAGCCTTGCAAGATTATCTGGAACGATTAGATACCATTGCCAATCTACAGGTCATCGGTTTTTTCGAGGATGAGGAGACTGATATTTTGCACGTCATAGGCCGCACTCGAAATATTCCTCATCACTACTATTACCGCCGGCAAGAACAAGCTGCCTGGACTGCCTGGGAAAAAGTTGACCTTGACATTGAAGGAGATCATATCTTACCGGTGGTGTGGAATGGGCGGTTGTTCTTGTTTTGGGGGGTGTTTGAGGAAAAGCAGGAACGAAAAAGTGTTTCCCTTTCTTTGCCAAATGAATTGGAGGGAGGACAGATAACTGGGAATGAACCCAGAAAGTATTGGGAAATGAAGCTGGCCTGGAGTGAATTTAACAGGAATATCTGGTCTTCCAAACAGATTTCTGAAAAAGCCTTAAATGTTAATCTAAATAGTATTGGAACCAGTACTTATAGAATAGAACAAATCCTGCTTAATGTTAAACCTAATAACCAGTTATTGCAAGTTGAACTGCTTGTACCGCTCAGAAGTGATAATGTACCCGATTATGATGTACTTGTTAATTCATTAGGTGGTTTTTATTTCAATGCCTGTAATAGCTCTCCGGAAGTTTATGATAATTCTAAATTGCCTTACCAGGATTATGTGAAAATCACAAAACTACAAGACACTAATATCCAAAGTCCTTTTCTAAGTCCACACAATAGCACCCATCTTGCTCTTTATGAAAATGGAATTTACCAAGTACCGAAATTTGCAATTGCATATCCCAAATCAACCCTATTATTAGAGGATGCACCAGGACGATTTAGTGTCATCGGGGATCACAAAAAAATGAATATAAAGGGTAAGCTTAGATCAATATTCTTTTATTCTAATAGTATTCATAATTTCATTGCTCAGTCCAAAAAGCAATACACATTTGATTCAACTGATTTGGAACCAAGTCATTCAATAGTTGATTTACTAGTAAGAAAGCCAATAGATAGTTTCCCTCCGAATCCTGAATCAGTTGGAGACCTCAACGTTGCTACAAATACTTTTGATTCAACAAATGTACTTCCAAGAGATCCTGTAGAAGACTCTTATACGAAAGTTGCAAAAGGAATTTCAATTCACATTAAAAAAGGATATCAATTTAGATTATTTTATCACCCTTATGCTTGTAATTTTAGAAAAATTGTCACTACTGAGGGCATCGAAAAGCTTTACAAAGGCAATATTCAGAATGTGGTGGATCAATCAAATTACTTCGAAAACAACTACAGTCCAACGGAATTTGTATTTCGCTCTTTTCCAGTTGAAGAAGTAGACTTTAATTTTTCAAGCACTTATGGCACCTATAATTGGGAGCTTTTTTTCCACATTCCACTTTACATTGCCACCCGGCTCAATCAAAA
>JAGQWZ010000174.1 GCA_020436835.1 Saprospiraceae bacterium
ATGACATCCCTATTGGCAAGGTCTCCTCTGAACCTATGACTTTCGTTTCTCCGTCCAGCGGTGATCAGGTACATTATCAGAGTATTAATCTGAAATGGAATCATCATCCCAATGCTACCCGTTACCTGGTGGAGGTGAGCAAATTCAGCTTCTTCGTGACGCTGGAACTACAGATGATTGTAGAGGGTAATTCAATAAATATTGGAGACCTCGATGTAGATCGCACCTGGTACTGGAGAGTGAAGCCCTTCAATCCCTATGATGCCTGTGGTGACTTCACGGATGCCGGTGGGTTTACCACTTATGATGTTACGTCTGTCGATGAGATCAATGAGAGCAACCGTCTCGAAATTTATCCTACGCTCATCGAGTCAGGAAGATCGTCGATCAATATTGATTTTGACTTCAGTGATTTGTTAAATGTGGATATCGACGTTTACAATGCCACCGGGCAGATGATGAAGAGACAGACTTTCGCTAACCCGGGCAGAAGTCTGCAGCAATTGGAGATGCAGGGACTGACTGCCGGTCTTTACATGCTGAAAATCTCTACCGAGAAGGGTACCCTGATCAAACGCATCACCATACAGTAGTTCACCACTTTTTCTGGTTCTTTTTGACTGAATTGATACCCTTTTTTAGGGATCAAAAAAGTACATTTGTGCAAAATGTACATCATATGAATTTGCACGAATACCAGGGAAAGGAACTTTTAGAAGGATACGGAGTAGCCATCCAGAAAGGAATTTTAGTCACCTCGGTGGAAGAAGCTGAAACGGCCTATCAGAAATTGAAAGAAGACACAAGCACTGAGTTTGCGGTGGTCAAGGCTCAAATTCACGCTGGGGGCCGGGGAAAGGGCGGCGGAGTTAAACTGGCTAAAAGTGAATCTGAACTCAAACAGTATTCGGATAATATTCTGGGAATGATGCTGAAAACCCCACAAACTCCGGGAGGTATGGAGGGAACTGGAAAATTAGTACGGAAAATACTAATTGCAGAAGATGTTTACGCTCCGGATTTTGATGCATGCAAAGAATACTATATTTCCATATTAACTGATAGGGAGAAACAGAGAAATGTAATTATCTACTCCACAGAAGGGGGTATGGATATTGAGGCGGTTGCAGAAAAAACACCACAGTTGGTGCACAAAGAGTATGTGGATCCCACTCAGGGTCTATTATCTTTCCAGACCAGAAAAATTGCGTTTAACCTGGGATTAAGTGGCAAAGCATTCAAAGAAATGACCAAATTTGTCGCCGCCTTGTACCGTGCGTTTGTCGGCTCGGATGCCACGCTCTTTGAAATAAATCCTTGCCTAAAAACTGGTGATGATCGAATTCTGGCAGTGGACTGTAAGGTTTCTTTAGATGATAATGCCCTGTACCGTCATAAGGACCTGGAAGCGATGAGGGACATTGATGAAGAAGACCCTACCGATGTAGAGGCGAAGAATTTTGGTCTGAATTATGTCAATTTGGATGGGAATGTCGGATGCATGGTAAATGGGGCCGGTCTGGCGATGGCGACAATGGACATCATAAAACTGTCCGGGGGAGAGCCGGCAAACTTTCTGGATGTGGGAGGTACTGCAGATGCTGACCGCGTCGAGAAGGCTTTTCGCATTATCCTCAAGGATCCCAAGGTCAAAGCGATATTGATCAATATTTTCGGAGGGATCGTACGCTGTGACCGGGTGGCAAATGGGGTGGTGCAGGCTTATAAGAATATCGGGGACATCAATATCCCAATCATTGTACGTTTGCAAGGTACCAATGCCGATCTCGCCAAAAAAATTATTGACGAATCTGGTTTATCTGTGCGTTCAGCCATCGAACTTAAAGAGGCAGCGGAAATTGTGTCGGAAGTACTCTCCGAATAAGCGTACCTTCTAAGTTTAAAATATCTTTTGAAAAAATATTCACTTTTCGAGCTGCAAGCCTACTTGCAGAGGGTAATAGCCTTAAATTTTCAGGAACCACTTTGGGTTAATGCCGAAATTTTCCAGATTAAGGAGAGCCGTGGTCATGTGTATCTGGAACTAGTGGATAAAAATGAGAATAGTCATGAGATCAGAGCCCAATGCCAGGCAGTGATCTGGTCCAAAAATCTCGTTAAGTTAAAGAGAACACTGGGAAGCACGGTGTTCGAGCTGCTTAAAGATGGAATCGAGGTAAGTCTCCAGGTGGAAGTCAGTTATCATCCTGTCTACGGATTAAAGCTTTCCGTCCTTCACCTTGACGCCGGGTATACACTGGGCAAAATGGAACTACTGAGACAAGAGACGATTCTCAAGCTCAAGAAACAAGGACTCCTGGAGGTTAATACACTTAAGAAACCATCCCGGATTCTTCAAAGAATTGCCATTATCAGTTCAGCGGGCGCTTCAGGATATCTTGATTTCACGGAACACCTGAAGTCAAACGAATTTAACTACCAATTCAGTTGCACACTTTTCAACTGTGCTATGCAAGGAAGATTGCTCGAGCCTGAGATTTTAAATGCATTCCAGAACATTGAGAAGAACCCATCCAGATTTGATGTGATCGCAATTATTCGGGGAGGAGGTTCTAAATTAGATCTCGCCGGATTCGACCTTTATCCGGTGGCCCGTGCGATAGCCCTTTCTCCTCTTCCTGTTTTGACCGGGATCGGGCATGAAACTGATGCTACCGTCTCTGATCTCGTAGCATTCCGGTCTTTCAAAACACCAACTGCTGTGGCCAATTACCTACTGGATCACAATGCCTCATTTGAAAGTGATATTTTAACCCTTTGGCAGCAGATCATATATCGGTCTGCCAAAGTGCTAAATTTGAATCAGGAACGACTGAAGATGCTTCAACAACAGGTATTTCAGGCCTCCAGACGTTCAATACAGAATGAAACAAGGTTGGTGGAGACAGCACGGGAAAACGTGCTGGATGAGTTGAAAAAATCAATATCTTTCGAACAATTACGGATGCAACATCTGGTTGAGAAAATTGATCTGGTCAATCCGGTGAATATTTTACAGAAAGGATATGCCATGACTTTCCGGGATGGAGAATGGATAAAAGATAAACAATCACTTAAGGTGGAAGAAGTTTTAACCACCAGATACCGGGATGGTGCGATTACATCCAGGATAGAAAAGATTTGAACACGATGAAGCAGCCTCAGTCGGATTTGACCTATGCACTGGCAATGCAACGATTACAGGAAATTGCCTCTGACCTTGAAAGTGGTTCAATTTCCATTGACGAGCTGGAATCCGTTATTGCAGAAAGCAAGGAACTGGTAACCTTTTGCGAAATAAAACTACGGACGCTTGAAACCCGGATCGAGGGATTGGAGCAGGAATAGGTTTCAGGCCGGTTGTTATAAAGTCGTGTTGACAAAGGTTAATTACAAGCGTTCTGTTACAAACCCAGATTGGCAACGGTGTCCAGGCAACCAGCTTAAGGGTCAAACTTTCCTTACTAGGATCAACTTCACCTCATAAGGATGAATGAAGGCAGATCTACTATGGGATCGCATGCTGATATATTTCTAAATCATATAATATAAAATTATATTTGTGGGGGTAAATGATTCAAGGTGGCAGGTAAAAGCAAGAAGACGGGTAAGGTGACTCCTTTGATGGAACAGTACTTCAAGGTCAAGAAGAAGTACCCACAGACCATCTTGTTGTTTAGAGTCGGAGACTTCTACGAGACTTTTGGACAGGATGCGATCACCACTTCCAAGATTCTGGGAATAATACTCACCAGCAGGAATAACGGAGGAAGTGATGTTGAGTTAGCCGGATTTCCCTTTCACTCACTGGATATGTACTTACCCAGGCTGGTCAAAGCCGGATACCGCGTTGCTATTTGCGAACAACTGGAAAAGCCAAGCAAGGAGAAAAAGATCGTCAAACGGGGCGTGACCGAAATCGTTACGCCCGGGGTGGTCGCCGATGACAATTTACTGGATCACCGGCGCAATAATTTTCTCGCCTCCGTGCACTTATCTTCCAATACCTGCGCCGGGGTGGCATTTCTTGATCTATCCACTGGAGAATTTTTCATGTCCGAGGGCGACATTACCTATGTCGAGAAACTATTTCAAAGCTTTCCACCCTCGGAAGTAATTTTTAGCAAGGACAAGAAGAAATGGATCGATAAACAATTCGGTGAACAATACTTCTTTTATGCTCTGGATGAATGGATCTATACTCATGATTATGCCAGGGAAAAATTATTAAATCACTTTGATCTTCATTCATTGAAGGGATTTGGGATTGAAGATCTTGAGTCCGGTCAGATAGCAGGCGGGGCCATTTTGCAGTATCTCGGAATGACCGAGAACAATCAGATTCCTCATATCCGGATGATACAACGTATTATTCCAGATGATTTTGTGTGGATGGATAAATTTACCATCAGGAACCTGGAGTTGCTGGAGTCAAACCATCCCAGTGGCGTGGCTATGATCGATGTTATCGACCACACTGTGTCACCTATGGGTAGCCGACTTCTAAAAAAGTGGCTACTGCTGCCCCTCAAGAGCACTCAGGCGATTGAAGAACGCCTAAATGCAGTGGATAAACTGCATCAGGATGATCAGAATTCCCTGCAGCTAGGGAGTTTGATTAAGAAAACGGGAGATCTGGAACGTTTAATCAGCAAGATTTCCCTGTCCAAAGCCAATCCTCGTGATCTTCTGCAACTGGCAAAGGCATTGGCCGTAATCCCTCAACTTCAAAAAATCCTCAGCGGACTGGACGATGCTCTGCTTAACCGTCTCGGGGAGGGTATGCACCCTTGCAGTACCCTCCGGTCCAACATTGAAGAAAGATTAGTTGAGAACCCACCAGTCAATCTGCAAAAGGGAGAAGTGATCAGGGGTGGAATTTCGAAAGAATTAGATGAATTTCGCTATATCATCAGTCATAGCAAAGAGCTGTTACTGCAAATACAGCAGCAGGAAGCAACCGCAACCGGGATCAACAACCTTAAAATAGGGTATAATAATGTCTTTGGTTACTATCTGGAAGTGACCAATAAATACAAGAATCAGGGTATGGTGCCGGACAGCTGGATTCGAAAGCAGACGTTGACCGGGTCTGAACGCTATATCACCGAAGAGTTGAAAGAGCTGGAAACCAAAATTCTTAGCGCCGAGGAAAAGGCCAAAGAGCTCGAAAGTCAATTGTTCGAGCAGTTGCTGATTGAAGCCCTCGATTATATTCAGCCGGTTCAGTTTGATGCTCATCAAATTGCGAAGCTAGATTGTTTACTTTCATTCGCCACCATCGCGCGAAAATTCGAATATTGCCGTCCCGGGATCAATGAGAGCCTGTCGATTCATATCAAGGATGGTCGCCACCCTGTCATTGAATCCCAGATGGAACCCGGTGAGCATTATGTGCCCAATGACATCACCCTTGACAGTGAAGATACCCAGATTATGATGATCACTGGCCCTAACATGTCCGGAAAGTCCGCTCTATTGAGGCAGACCGCCCTGATTTGTATCATGGCTCAGATCGGATCATTTGTTCCGGCTGCCGGCGCTGAAATTGGGATTATCGACAAAATATTTACCCGGGTAGGAGCCTCTGATAATATATCATCCGGTGAATCCACTTTCATGGTCGAGATGAATGAAACCGCCAGCATCATGAACAACATTTCAGACAGAAGCCTGATTCTGCTGGATGAGATCGGAAGAGGTACCAGTACTTATGATGGCATTTCCATTGCATGGTCGATTGCCGAATATCTGCATCAAAATGAACTGGCAGCTCCCAAAACCCTTTTTGCCACTCATTATCATGAATTGAATGAATTGGCCGACAAGTTTGAACGGATTAAGAACTATCATATATCAACCCATGAGTCCGGGCACAAAGTTATTTTTCTTCGCAAGCTGGAAGCCGGCGGAAGCGAACATAGCTTTGGAATTCACGTCGCTAAAATGGCGGGAATGCCAGCGTCAATTATAAAGCGTGCAGCGACCCTGTTGCATCAAATGGAACAGAAGAGTTTAACCAATGGCAAAGGACGAAAGGATCTTGTAAAAGATACGTTGGCTCAAATCTCAAATCAGGAAGTACAACTCAATATATTTGAACAAACAGATCCCATTGCTCTCAAGATCAAGGAGGATCTTAACAATCTGGATGTAAATAGCATGACTCCGATTGAGTGCATGTTAAAACTAAATGAATTAAAAGCACTCCTGGACGAAGTGTACCAGAGTTAAAAGTTATGGATTATAATCAACCTATGTTTGACCGTCCTGTCTTTGAAGGTAAGACGATCCTGATTACTGGAGGCGGAAGTGGCCTGGGGAAAGCCATGTGCGCTTATTTTTCTCAGCTTGGGGCAAAAGTCATCATTACCAGTAGAAGGGAAGAACTTCTTAATGAAGTGGCAGAAGAAATTAGCGCAGCTACCGGATATCCGGTATATGGAATCCCCTCCGATGTCCGGGATGCCAGAGCAGTCAGTGAGGTTTTGAAGCAGGCACTAGAATTCTGTGGTCAGGTTGATGGCCTGATCAACAACGCCGCGGGTAATTTTGTATCGCCAACCGAACGACTATCCTCCCGTGCTTTTGAAGCAGTAATAGGTATTGTGCTTCAGGGTACGATTAATTACACATTGGAATTGGGTAAGTACTGGATTAGTAATAAAATACCAGGCACAGTACTAAACATAATTACCACTTATGCCTGGACCGGCACCGGATATACGGTACCCAGTGCATGTGCCAAGGCCGGAGTGCTGGCTTTGACGCGCTCTCTGGCTGTCGAGTGGGGCCGTAAGTATGGCATACGTCTGAATGCAATTGCACCAGGGCCTTTCCCGACCAAAGGGGCCTGGGACCGACTCTTTCCAGAATCACTACGTTCTATGTTTGATCCGAGCGAACGAATACCCTTGCAGAGAGTAGGTGACAAACAGGAACTGGCCAACCTTGCCGCCTATCTCATGTCAGAATATGCGGCCTATATCAACGGCGAGGTGGTCACCATCGATGGCGGTGAATGGTTGGAGAATGGAGGGCAATTCAATGACTTCAGGCATATTTCTGATGATATGTGGGATCAGCTCAAAGATATGCACCGGGGAAAGTCCTAATCCTTCCGGATTCATCAGTTTAGCATGATTTTTGAAACCGGTTTGTTGTCCGGTTTGTCCGGGCTTCCCGGTCCTGCCATAAAGCCTTAATAGTCCCGAGTCAAATTTGCATTATTCCACCAGGAATCGACTTCCTATTATGAGCTTGACACATCAAAACAAAATGAGATTTTTTGCCGTCATTTGCCTGCTTATCAGCCTTTATCTTTCACTCAACGGTCAATGCGACCGGCTGACAATGGTGGAGGATTACGAAAGGTATTTTCTTGGCACCCAGATTATCAACACAACACTGAATTGGAACGGGGATGCCAATAACTGTCTACCAGGTCAAATTACAGCCCAGGCCCGGCAGATGACGCTTGATCGGATCAATTACTATCGACGGCTGGCAAAACTTCCCACGGAAGTCGGGTTTGACGATGCTTTAACAGATATGTGTCAACAAGCGGCTTTGATGATGCATAGTAATAACGAACTTAGCCATGATCCGGATTCGACCTGGAACTGTTTTTCGGCCGACGGGCGACAGGCAGCAAGCAGATCGAATTTGGCTCTGGGTGCACACAGTTCGGATGCCATTGCACTTTATATGATCGATCCCGGGGCTAATAATGGTCCCGTTGGTCATCGACGATGGATACTTTACAGCCGGGCTAAGGACTTTGGAATGGGATCAACAAACCGCGCGCATGCCCTGTACGTAATCAACAATAAGATACCTGCTCCGGAAAATCTTGATTTTATAGCCTATCCGGGACCAGGATATTTTCCCGCTCCTCTCCTACCTGCTCGTTGGTCTATTTCGGTCCCGAAAGCCAATTTTGAAAACGCAGAAGTCATTCTGAAAGATGAGGACGGAAATGATCTTGATTTTGAAGTTTTGCCGGTCAAGAACGGCTATGGAGACAACACCCTGGTGTGGGAAGTAGCGAGCGATGCCATCAACCGCTTCAGCGAGTTCGACCAGACGTTTTTTACAACGGTTAATAATATCAATATAGGTGGTCAGGATACGAGTTTTAGTTACACCGTCACGGTGGCACCGGTCAGCTATCCACCACTGTGTCAGGATGGGACCACCTGGATGGAATCCCAATGCTCCTGCCAGTCACAGCAAACCACCGCTTCCAAACAAGCCGAATTTCAGCGTCTGGCCATTACGCCAAATCCGGCAGATCAATTATTGACTATTCAGTTGCCCTCAAATGATTTTGATGCGGCAGATGGGACCATGAACTTCACCCTTTTTGATCTGGCCGGTAAGCCTGTCCTACGCCAGGTTGTCGAAGTGACGGCCCCCATTGATGTCCAGGCATTGCCGAATGGCTTCTACACTGCCGTGGTAAACAGGGGGAAATCAAACTACTATGGAAAGGTGGTCGTGAAGCATTAACAATTTCTTTTAGCCTACCTCTTTGCCAGTCTAAGCCTCAATTACTATTTTAGAGCACATGCGTGCATTGATCATATCAGTCTTCCTAATTCTACCATTGATTAGTTTTTCCCAAAGGCAGCTTTACGGCTCCTGGCAGGGTAAAATGAGCACTCCAAGCGGCAACTACGTTTTTAACCTGGATCTGCGTCCCAGCCCTGATGGTACAAGCTCGATCAGGGGAACGGCCATTCATAATCGAAATGGAGAAAAGCAGGTAATAGATCTCGAGGGGATTATCTACGGTGACCAATCGATTTATCTTTCAGATGTAGCTGACCCCTTAAAGAAATTGTCACGGGGAGATACTTTCAGCCGCCTGCAATTCACCTATAGCTACCAGAGTGGGGAGTTGGTGTTAAGTGGTCATTGGCAGGAATATCAAGATATGTCGCACTACCGAAGAGGCAGGCTCGTCTTGTTCAGGAAGAGCACCAAAGCCTGATTTAATTCCGATATCCTGCCAATTCCTTCATAAAGCAGAAATCATTCTTTAGTATCTGCAGCTTCACCAGGCATCATGACGATCTCGATGAAGTTGTCGGTGCCAAAGACTTTTTTCGCCATTTCCTGTACATCCTCCGGGCTCAGTGCCTTTACATACGGTTCATAATTTTCAAGGAGCAACTGTTCCGGATCCAGATCATAATGATAATATGCCTTCAATGAATTTACCCAGAAACTGTTTTCCTTGAGATTCTTGATGCGTTCCTGTCTCTGAACTTCCCGTACTTTGACCAGGTCTTCCTCAGTGGGCCCTTCCTCCATGACATGCATTATGTCCTTTTTTGCAGTGGCGATCAACGTATCGACCTGATCGGGCTCGGCATTAAAAGAAACAATTACACTGTAGTTTTCTTTGGGAAATTTTGAAGGAGATCCACTGATCCCGACACCGTAGACACCTCCCTGATCTTCCCGCATGGATTCTCGCAATTTATTCCGAAGTACGTCCAGCATACTCCCGAAATGGTACCTGGCTAACTTGTCATCCCAATCAAAATCACCGGACCAGGTCATCTGAACCTGTGCTTTCGGCGCCTGTCCATAGGAAAATCGGTCAGTTATTTTTCCTGGAGTGATATCGGCATGGACATCCTTCCAGGTCTCATTGCGTTTGATGGACGGCAATCCGCCCAGATATTTTTCTACCAGAGGCTGAATGCTTTCCGGAGTAAAATTACCCACAATCACGAATGTAAAGTCCGATGCATCGGCAAAACGGTCTCTGTAGACTTCTTCAACCTGATCAAGCGATACTTCGTCCATCTCTTCAGTGGTTGGAATGCCGCGTCGAAGATGACCCTTGTACTTGATCTCATTGACCTTATCCTGAAAATAGTAATTTGGATTTACATGGATATTTTGAAGGATCTGTTTTTGACGAGTGATGAGAGAAGTGAACGTCTCCTCATCTCTGCGCGGATCCGTGAAATACAGGTAGATTAACTGGAACATCGATTCAAGATCTTTGATCGTACTGAATCCTTGTAAGCCCTCTTCCAGTTCGGAAATATACGGACCAACCTGTACCTGCTTGCCCGCGAGCATTTTCTCAAGTTGCACCAGATTAAAATCAGCGATACCACTCTGACTGATGATATATGAAGCCATAGAGGCTGATCTGTAGGTGTCATCAGGATAGATGGAAGTACCTCCAGGACTGAAAGCCGTAAAACTGATCTCATCGTTCTGAAAGTCCGTTGGTTTAAGCACAACTTTGACGCCGTTCGAGAGGTTCCATTCCGTTATACCCACAGCATCAATTTTCTTGACTTCAGCTACACTTCCTCCTTTTGGCATTTCCTCCAATAAGGGTACAGAACTGACTTCATCTACATAGGCTTCAATGTCCTCCTCCTCGACTTTGTCCACCAAGGCGAAGATCTCTTCTTTAGTCGGCAAAGGCACACCTTCCTTTTCTGGTCCGGTCACGACAATTACGCGATTGCTGCCATCAGTGATCCATTCATCGGCGATCCGGTTGATTTCCTCCAGCTCAATGGTCGGTAACAGCGCCTGGCCTAACTGCCAACGCTGAGTCGGGCTAGGGACCGGATTATTGTTTAAAAAGTGATATACATAGCGCATCGATAGAGAACCGGATTCCATCTTATCTTCTTCTTTAGCGGTCGTTTCAAGTTCACTCAGCATCTCAATCTTGGTTCTTTCTAATTCAGTGGCAGTAAAACCATGCAGGTTAACTCTGCGATTTTCACGCAAGACGGCTTCCAGGCCTTTCATTACTTCGCCTTCTCCGGTACTGACATAGGCTGTGTAAGAATCAAGGTCCCCTACTTCCCGGCCATAGCCTGAATAACCAAAGAGAAATGGTGGTTCAGCTTTGCGACGCAGTTCATCCAATCGATTATTCAGCATCCGGTTGTAGAGACTCTGGACAATCGATCGCCGGTAATCACCTAAATCATTCACTGGCTTATGATCATGTTTGTACATTACCCTTGCAGTAGTAAACGTTGCTTCCTTATCACTCGTGATGGAAACCAATGTCTCATCGTGGTCCGGGAATCCGAATTTTTCTCGTTCCCGGGGATCTTCGGGATTTTCCAGCTGACTGAAGCGTTCTTTGATACTGGCCTCCACTGCATCCGGATCAATATCTCCGACTACAACCACTGCCATTAAGTCCGGCCGGTACCAATCCTGGTAAAATCTCCTAAGTGTCTCGTATGGTGCACCATTGATAATCTCTCTGGTGCCAATGGGAATTCGATTAGCATATTTTGAATTATAGAATATGACCGGCAGATATTCATTGCGCATTCGTTCATCAGCACTCAAACCTGATCGTAATTCCGATTCGACTACACCACGTTCTTTGTCAATCTCTTCATCTTCGAAAGTAACCGCATGAGCCCAATCTTCCAGAATTAGCATTCCTTTGTCGAAAAGATCCTGAGAATCGGTCCGTACCTGCAACATATAAACTGTTTCGTCAAATGATGTATAGGCATTAAGGTCAGGACCAAACTTGGTACCCACTGATTGCAGGTAATCAACTAATTCGCTTTTTTCAAAATTCTTTGTGCCGTTAAAAGCCATATGTTCAACAAAATGGGCCAATCCAAGTTGGTCATCATCTTCATTTATCGAACCTGCTGCTACGGCCAAACGTAGCTCAGCACGATTTTCCGGTTTCTGATTTTGTTGAATATAATAATGCATCCCATTCGCCAATTTACCCATGCGGACCCTCGGGTCCATAGGGATCGGTTGTCCCTGAAGGGGATCCTGGGGAGCCATCCCTTTATCATCTGTTTGATTTCCCCCTGTACTCTCCAGAGGCGGCGTAGATAGCTGAGGCTGTTCGGAAATAGATGCCATAGCCGTAGCTTCAGGCAAGGGAGCATCAACAGATAAGAAATTTGCTTGCTTGGGAGTGCAGGCAAGCAAAACAATGCTGATAAAGGCAATAGATACTTTGTAGTTCATGATCATTCTAATTGACAATAACTTTGAAATTTTAAACTGCTCAGCGCTCAAATTGTTGCAGTAATCCTCTTAGCGGTCAGCACGGAGTAATTTCTAGATAATCCTGTGGCTCACCTGCCGCAAAAATTGAGTAACACGAGGGTGCTTCCCAAGTCTCTTATTTTATCGCATAGGAGGCATTGCGCCTCCACCGCCCATCACATCCTTAAATTTACCCTTACTCATCATATGCATCATTTTTCGCATCTGATCGAATTGCTTTATGAACATGTTAATCTCATGAATATTATGCCCACATCCCCGGGCGATCCTCCTTTTACGACTCATGTTCAGTAATTCCGGTTTGGTCCTTTCTTCCGGTGTCATCGACTGGATGATTGCCTCTACCTTATTGAAAGCCTTATCGTCAATATCCAGGTTCTTGGTCATCTTACTCATCCCTGGTATCATATTGATCAGCGACTTAATGTCTCCCATCTTCTTGATCTGTTTCAACTGGCTTTGAAAATCATTGAAATCAAATTTATTTTTCTTGATCTTCTTTTCGAGCCGTTTGGCTTCCTTCTCATCGAATTGTTCCTGGGCACGTTCGACAAATGAAACAATATCCCCCATTCCGAGGATCCGTTGGGCCATACGGTCGGGATGAAATACATCCAGTGTATCTACCGTTTCGCCGGTACTGATGAATTTTATGGGCTTGCCGACGGTGTATTTGACAGTCAGTGCAGCACCGCCCCGGGTATCCCCGTCCAGTTTAGTCAGGACAACACCGTCATAATTGATGACGTCATTAAATGCTTTTGCTGTATTTACAGCGTCCTGCCCGGTCATCGAATCCACCACAAACAAGGTCTCGGAGGGTACGATTGACTCCTTGATACTGCTGATTTCCTTCATCATAAACTCATCGATGGCCAGTCGGCCGGCAGTATCGATTATCACGACATCGTGACCATTCTTCTTGGCATGCAAAATTCCATTGGCCGCGATCTCCACCGGATTCTTATTCTCCAACTCCTTATAAACCGGAACATTTATCTGTCCTCCCAGTACCTCCAATTGTTCTATAGCTGCCGGGCGATAGACGTCACAGGCAACCATCAAAGGGTTGTTCTTCTTCTTCGACTTAAGATAGAAAGCAAGCTTTGCACTAAAAGTAGTCTTTCCCGAACCTTGCAGACCAGCTACCAGCACCACACCGGGATCTCCACTCAAATTAATTCCTACTGCCTGCCCTCCCATCAGTTTGACCAGTTCATCCATGACGATCTTCACCATGAGTTCTCCGGGTTTCACCGATTTCAGGACGTTCTGTCGTCCCATGGCTTCCTCTTTGATAGTGTCGGTGAATTCCTTGGCGATTTTATAGTTAACATCAGCCGACACCAGGGCGCGACGAATTTCCTTTATACTCTGAGCAACATTAAGTTCCGTGAGCTTACCCTGTCCAGTGACGGATTTGAATGCTTCCTCCAAGCGGTCATTAAGGCTTTCAAACATATTCTTATTTCTTTATCTGCAGGTTTACTTGATTTAATATTTCATTGTACCGGTCATCTCGCTGAAATCTGTGAACTCCCGGTATTCCAGGGAGCACAAAAATAACAGTTATTCCTCAATGTAGTTGAGGACATCGTCTGTTAGGAAGATTATTTCGTCTATTAGCCGTTGCACTTAGTCACTGCTTTTCTCTGCCAGAAGTCTCAAAATTGTACCTTTGCGACAATTTTTTAAAAGTGTTGATAAATCTCACATGGATAGAAATACGACGATAGGCATTGTGCTCATCTTCCTGCTTCTTTATGTATGGGCCAAGATGAATGCACCTTCGCCTGAGGAATTGGCAGAAATGCAGCGTGTGAAGGATAGTTTTGCCATGGCAGAATCTCCAGTGCAGGATAGTCTGGTGAGGCAGGACTCCGGGCAGCCTTCCGAGAAAGATACTGCCCGAGATGTCGTGAAACAGGACTCCCTTCAGGATCTTCTTATCCAAAGGGATTTCGGAGCCTTTGCCGAAGCGGCCAAGGGTACCGAACAAACCACCTCCCTCGAAAATGAAGTGATCAAGGTTGACTTCAGCAGCAAAGGGGGGAAAATCAAAAGTGCCTTAATTAAGCCTTATAAGAAGCTCATTGAGGATGCAGAGCACAATGATATCTATCTCGATCTCTTTCTCTTAGAGGATGACAAAAATAAGTTTGAATATTTGTTCCCTGTGGCAAATGCTCCCGGGGGGTTCGTAAAAAGCAGTGATCTGTATTTTACACCGGAACGATCAGGAAACACGCTGACCCTTACCGCAGATCTGGGCAATGGCCGGAGCATCAGACAGGTATACACCCTGGGCGAGGGTTACGATATGGACTATCAATTGATTTTAACCGGTCTCGATCGAATTCTGAATCCGAACCAGAAGTCAATCAAACTGAATTGGGTCAACTACCTCGATAAGATCGAAAAAAACACCAAGTACGAGAAGATCTACAGTACGGTCTATTATAAGGAGGTAGATGAAGATCCGAGCTATTGCAGTCAGAGCAGAGATGACCAGGAAGTTCTGACCGAAAGTCCGATTAAATGGATTTCTCATTCTAACCAGTTTTTCAATTCGACCCTGGTTGGAGATGATCCCTTTAGTGCGGCGGTAGTGGAGAGCAAGATGCTCGATGAAAACTCCGATGATTTAAAGCTGCTTACAGCCTCGGTAGATATTCCGTTTTCGGGTTCTAATAGCCAGACGATCGATATGAGCTGGTATATCGGTCCGAATAAATTCGAATTGCTACAAGCCCAGGGACATGACATGGAAGATATCGTTCCCTTCGGCTGGAGTGTGTTCGGTACCATCAATCGGTGGGTAATCCGTCCCATTTTCAGCTTTCTTTCCCAATTCGTTGGTAGTAAAGGTATCGTCATCCTCCTGTTGACCCTGGTGGTGAAATCGTTGGTTTATCCTCTTACCTATCGGATGCTCTATTCGCAAAGTAAGATGAGTGCATTAAAACCGCAAATTGAGAAGGTTCGTGAAAAGCACAAGGATGATCAGCAGCAGGTGCAGATGGAAACGATGAAAATGTACCGGGAGTATGGCGTAAATCCGGCCGGTGGATGTTTTCCAATGATACTGCAAATGCCGATATGGTTTGCACTTTACCGGTTTTTCCCCGCTTCCATCGAATTCCGGCAGGCATCTTTTTTATGGGCCAACGACCTTTCCAGCTACGATGTATTCTTCCGGCTACCTTTCTCTATCCCATTCCTTGGTGATCACATCAGCCTTTTCACTTTTCTCTGGGCCATATCGATGATCGGATATACTTACTACAATAGCAAGATGATGGACATGAGCAGTATGAATGCCATGCCGGCTATGAAATACATGCAATACATCATGCCATTGATGTTTGTCTTCTTTTTCAATGACTATGCTTCCGGACTCACCTGCTACCTACTGTTTTCCAACTTGCTAAACATTGGGCAAACCCTGGTGACAAAAAATTATGTGATCAATCACGAAAAGATCATGGAGGAGTTGGACGCCAATCGAAAAAAACCGAAAAAGAAAGGAGGATTTCAGGAGCGTCTGGAAAAAGCGATGAAGGAACAACAACGTATTGCCGCAGAAAAGGCAAAGAAAAAGTAGAAATAAATCCGGGATTAATTTCTGCACTGGGTTAGACATAGGTAAGAACATATTCCTATCTTGACAGCGAATGAAAGTGCAAATTCCGGATCTGGTAGGCGTCATCGGGGCAGGTAACTTTGGACAGACATTGGCTTCACTTTTGAGCTATAATGTCAATGTGCTTCTCTACAGTCGAAGTCCGCTTGAACCCTCACTCATTGAGGAATTGAATCTGAAGCGTGGCTATTCTATCGAAAATACCCAGGATGTCAAAGGCCTTTGTGACCGCTGCAAAGTAATCGTACCGGTGGTACCAAGTTCTTCCTTTCGGAGCGTGGTCAGAGAATTTTCTGCTTATTTGCATCCATACCATATTGTGATACACAGTACGAAGGGGTTTGATCTTTCTAACGTCAACCTTGAAAGGAAAATCATCCGGATCAGCAAATCCAATTTACATACCATGAGCCAGGTGATCCGTGACGAGACCAGAGTGGTAAGAATTGGTTGCATTTCCGGACCCAATCTCTCGGCAGAAATAAAGGCAGGTCTACCGGCAGCTACGGTGGTGGCCAGCGAATATGATGAAGTGATAACCCTTGGACATGAGATACTCAGCAGCCCCCATTTCAAAATCTATGGCTCGCATGATCTGGTCGGAACCGAATTGGCTGGTGCACTTAAAAATATGATCGCGATTGGAACCGGAATAGCTAAGGGTATGGAACTTGGTAAGAACATCGAGGCATTGCTCATTACGAGAGGACTGCGAGAGATGCTGCTAATTGGCCAGACCATTGGTGCCGATCCCCAGACCTTTTTCGGTACGGCCGGTTTGGGAGATCTTATCGCCACTTCTACCAGCTCAGATAGTCGTAATTTTAAATTTGGGGTCAAATTGGGCCTGGGAAAGTCTCCCGATGAGATCTTCAGTGAATCGGATGATCTCGTGGAGGGCGTACGTACCATTCAGTTGATGTATCATTTCTCACAGCTAAATAAACTGGATGTGCCTATTGTAGAAATACTGTACGCCATCATTTTTCGCTCCCTTCCAATCAGGAATGCGATGGGCTACTTACTGGATTACCCATATTCCCTCGATGTCGACTATATCAAACTGGAACAAAAGCCGGAATAGTTACTGATATAACTCCCAATCTCAGGGTCATAAACCTTATCTTTGGATTTTCTGAAATTAAGCTTGCCTTCTTCAGGAGACAGGTAGTAGCATTGCATGGATCGACCATGAGATCGACAAACTCAGGCTAAAAGCATGGAAAGAGAGATTTATATAGAACGAGATATCAGCTGGCTGGCATTTAATCACCGGGTTTTACAAGAGGCCGCCGATCCTACTGTGCCACTATTTGAACGAATTAAGTTCCTGGCCATTTATTCTTCCAATCTCGGAGAATTCTTTGCTGTGAGGGTCGCTCAACAAAGGAACCTGGTCCGGATTGGTAAGAAGACCAAGCGGGAGCTGGACCTTCATCCCAGACATGTCCTGAAGAACATTTTGGGCATCGTGAATACGCAACAGGAGGAATTTAGTGACATTTTCGAAAACCAGATTGTACCTGAATTACGTAAAACCGGAATCTTCCTTAAACGGCGACTCGATCTAAATGAGGAACAAAAAGACTTCGTTGAAGAGTTCTTTAAGCAGAATATGCTCCCATATGTGCAGCCGGTTCTCCTGGTTAAAAATAAGATCCGTCCTTTTCTCACCAATGCCTCTTTATATCTCAGTGTGGTCATGCGCACAAAGGGAAAACCAAATGGTTCGCTGCATTATGCTATTGTGAAAATACCCAGTGAACATCTGCC
>JAGQWZ010000022.1 GCA_020436835.1 Saprospiraceae bacterium
GTATCCGGTCGTTTATTTTGTAAGAACCGCTAAACTTTGCTGAGTACCTTTTAAATCCCGAACCCAATATTAAACCATCATTGTCTAAAAGGCCCAGGCCTAAATAATAAGCTCCTTTTTCATTTCCACCGTCAAAAGACAGGTAGTGATCTTTTGTGTCACTATCCTGATAGATACGATCACCAACATTCTTATTGTCAAAAAACAAAATTTCCCTGCTCGGGTCTAAAATATCAGGTATAGAACTCCATCCCGGCTGATTCAGGAGATATCGGTTGTCATCTGTTAAAAGTTGTGTGGTGAATGGAGAATTCGTCGTATTCCCGCCGATGGCGAAAGATTGGTCCCCATTTATAAACTGACGTATAAAATTGGGGTTGCCACGAGTCATCTCGGCGTAAGCATGTGCTTGCCTGTTGTAATTGATGAAATCGGCCGCAGAAAGATACTTTTGGTCATTCCTTTCATTATTAACACTATACTTAAATTTATAACCAACAGATGATTTGCCGGCTTTACCGGATTTGGTAGTTACTAAAATCACCCCGTTGGCAGATCTGGCGCCATAGATAGCCGTTGCTGCTGCATCTTTTAGCACTTCAATGGATTCAATATCGTCTGAATTCAAGGCGTAAAACGAACTGGGAACGCCATCCACCAAAATCAAAGGAGATCCTGTGCCACTAAAAGTGGTGCCTCCACGCAATACAATTTGCGGCGTAGCACCTGGTTGCCCGGTTGTATTGGTCACCCTCAAACCGGCAATGGTCCCTTGCAGGGCAGTTGCAGCATTTGACCTGGTAGAAGTTTCCAAAACTCGAGTATCCAGTTTTGCTACTGATGTAGTCAATTTTGCCCTTGATTGGGTTCCATACCCAACGACCACTACTTCGTCTAGTTGAGAAACATTTTCGGATAAAACCACATCAATGACGTTTCTTCCGGCAACAGGTATCTCTTGCGGGAGATACCCTGTATACGAGACAACCAGGGTATCCGTGCCGCTTCCCACATCAATTGCATATTTTCCATCGAGATCGGTAATCGTTCCGCTAGAGGTGCCTTTGACCAGCACATTAGCACCGATTAAAGGCAATCCATCAGCAGTTCCGGTAATGGTACCCGAAACGTCGAAGGTTTGAGCGTAGCCGGCAGTTGTTATAATGCTAAATGCTAAAGAGAAGCATAAGCAACAAACAAGCTGATGAAAGTTTGCTGTAACATGTTGTTTTTTCATAAACACTTTCTTTAAAAGATTATCGTGTAAAGCAATTCCATTTGTCCTTTGAATTCAGTAGGAGACAAATATTGGAAGAAGTGAAAAGTCAGGAGGCTTCGCAATTATCGAAGATGGGTGTCAATTTTATCGGTGGTATTCAATCGTATCAAACAGGGGAGTGGATTGTCTCAAATTGTAGAGAGGAGGGGAGAGCAGAGAGAGAGGGAGGCCTTAAATGGCAGGGGATCGTTCCTCTTATACCAGGATGCATCGGATTTCTAAGAAGCTGTCACTATGACGAATGTCCCGTCAACGAAGCGGCTGTGCCGGGATGATCCAAACGTCACATTGGATTGACCAAACAAACTTTGAGATAATTGAGCTCCCCAGAAGAGACAAATGGGACAATTGAAGAAAAATGACACCCTTCTTTGATCCAAACCAACCCTTTCAGCAGAAAAGCTTTAGCTACCTTTCCACTTTGAATCTGATTTGATACCGAATCAAAAAACATGCAAAAGGATTTCTTTGTAACGTACCGGGATTTATACAAAAAGAATCTGCTGGAAGATGTCATCCCCTTTTGGGAGAACTACTCTTTGGATTGGGAGCATGGCGGATATTTTACCTGCCTTGACCAGACAGGGCAAGTATATGACACGGATAAATTCACCTGGCTGCAAGCCCGGCAGGTCTGGACTTTCTCTATGTTGTACAATCGGGTGGA
>JAGQWZ010000175.1 GCA_020436835.1 Saprospiraceae bacterium
GCACCTGCTCATAGTAGCTCGTGCAGTAACAGACACTGTCATAAAATGGAATGTCACAGTCTATTTCGTAGCCATCGATATCCACAAAATTGCCATACGGATCTACCCAGGCCTTGCAGTAGCCACCAAAAATGCCATCCAGGGCAGCATACGCATCCTGCTCGCCATTCTTGGCTTGTTCGATGATGTATTCGATACTTACCGGATGTTCTTCTCCCGGATAGGTATAGTCATTATCCTTGTACACTTTGCAAGTGATCGTGCCATCCACCACATCTTTGGCCACCGTGATCGGGGTCTTGTCTTCCACCCACACATTGGTCCAGGCTTTGTTCCAGTTGCACCAGTAGTCCATCACTAAGATCTCCACGGTCACCGGTCCGCAGGCATCCTCACAGGAGAACGGTACCGCGTCGCTCCAACCACCGCCGATCTGTGACCATCGATCCAGATGGTAATTTAATTCAGCGTCATTATATCCGCAGAAAGAATGTTCGACCGGAAGGTACATCGTCTGCATGGTACTCATCGCGGTCATCATCTGAATAGGAATGGAAGGACCGGCCAAAAGGAACTCCAATAAGGGGAATCTTCCAAAGGTAAAGGGCAGTATACACTCTGCATTTGCCCTTGAGGGTGAACACTTAAATTTTCCCTCGATAAGGTAATCCAGGCTATCATTCGGATCCGCATCCGGATATTTAAGCGCTTTCTCGATTAGTGCATGGAATGCCGTATTATCGAGGTAATGATTTTCCCTGCAATTCAAAGTAGCATACTTGATCAGGTCATAAACCCACCCGTTATAGAGGAGCTCTCCACAAGGCAGATCATCTTCGCAGAACCACTGCATTTGCTTGGCGTAATGGGCTTCCACCGGATCACAATGTTTATCGTCTTCCAATTCCAGGCACCATAAGGTATCGTGTCCATCCGTCCAGATCGGAATGACTGCCGATTCGTAATCTGTTTGAGACTTCGGATCACATGCAGCTTCAGGACTCACATTATAGCACAGATCTACACATGCTTCATTCCAGTCCTTCCGTCGAGCCAAAAGCAAATTAACTCCACAGTTATCATAACTTCCCTCATCAAATACTGTAGCATCTACCCACACTTTCTTATCCGACAAGCTGACGGTCACTCCCTTATCCGAGACTGCTACCGGCCGGGTTCGATCTTTCACTTTCAGGTAACAATATTCATATCCGACATTGTGACAACTATCATACACTTCATAGACTACCTGATATGGATCTTCCCGGTAAGGAAGTTTCAGTTGCTCATGACTAACATAGCATCGCTGGGTAACATCATAGGATAAAATTACGGTACCAATGCCCTCAATGCTGGCCTTCACCTGCTTCACTCCACTCCAATCTTCTTTCACTATCAGCGGCGGGACGTATGCATGTGCACTGCATTCATGTGTATTAGTGCTAATCAGGTTCTCTCCGGAAAACTGAATTTTGGCATCGCTGTTTGATACCCAAATGCCAAACAGCGTTAGTACATCACCTTCTTTCAAACGTATGGTCGTACTCCCCCAGGAATCCTCCAGAAAAAGTGAAATATTTAAATTACAGAGTTCATGGTCCACTTCCAATTCTCCCATGACTCCATCCAGAAACGCCTGATAGGGAGCAAACTGATCCAGGAGCGGCTCTTCCACACCCTCCACGAGTTTGTAGAAAGTCCCGTTTATTCCATACCCGATCAAACCGATTGCACCCGGTACGCCCACAATTGAATTTTGGGCATCAAATTCACCCAGCAGGAAATCCCAGTCAAAGGTGAACTCCATATCGCTCTCCGCCACCATAAAGCCGGTATTGAGACCCAAATAAATGTCAGGATTCTCAATGATCTTTTCAGATTCATAGCACATTGAATAGGGAGCCCGGCTGGTATCCAACATGGTCAACTCATCGGGGATCACTATATCATCAAAGGAAGGCAGCCCGGCTACTAATCCACCGAGGAAATCTTCCTCATGTAAAAAGTCAAAATCACGGATCGTATTAAAAGTCCATTTGTCAATGCCACGCCAGGGGCCAAAGAAAGGATCTCCTTTACAGATCGCCAGAGGAGGTACCGTATCTAAATCTGTAACCCAGAATTCACATCTCAGGTATAGCGGTTCTCCCAAACCGGTAAATGGATTCGGGCTCACATATTCGAAGGCATTGTCAGCCGTTGCCATGCCACAAATGGATCCTGTCTCTCTGCCATAGCAATTCTGTTTCAGCTCCAGCGTAAGCTTATATTGACGGTTGCAGGCATCCCCAAACGCCCATTGATCCAAATGCATGGTCAATCCACACTTGGCAGGCAAATCATTTGTCACCCATTTTCCAGCGGCAGTATCATAGCTCAGAAAGTAGATGGTATCACAAGGCACCCCATCCCCATCCTGATCCTGGCCAAAGAGGGCCGGATCGCAACGCTCCGGGATAATCATGAATGGCCCGGCAAACCCTTCTCCGCAGTATACGGTATCATTCTCCGCACAGTAGGTATTCTCTCCCGAAAATCCGGCAATGATTGCGGGTAATCGAAATACCACCAATGTGTCAAATGTCACATATCTGGCATCCTTGTAAAAGACTTCGTACTCCCGGTAAATGACTTTGGCAGTGTCACTCTCTGGTGTATTCGCGTTGGTTGCCGTAGTACATTCATAGTCCTTAAGCCAGTCAGCGACAAAAGTCATTGAAATTTCCGGGCCACACGGTACTTGCACGGATGGTGTTTTCCCATCGATATTGCCTGATTCAGCCAATGCATCAAAACAGTAAATGTCTTTGCTTCGACCGGGTATGGTGGGAGGTATTCCCTGCTTGAAGGAGATCTTGCTTTCACAACTCAATCCCGAAGCATATGAAACTGTAACAGCAAGTTGTTGCTGACCGAATGAACATGCGTTTGCAATTATTACATCTGAACCCGGAGTTAAGGCTGTGGCATTCAATACTATGGCTCCTGAAGGCGAAGTTATTTTCAGGTTTAATGGTGCACTACAAGCTCCATAAGTGACAAGTTCATCAAGATTAAAAGCCGCAGATCCGTCTGCAAGCACACTGATATTGAGATTTCTACAGCTCAGATTACTTTGAGAAAGGGCGGAAACAACCACTGAAACAGTCTGTGGTACATTGGAAATACACCCCATGGATTCCATAATTTGAGTCAAAGTGAAATCGGTATCACCGTTAAAATCCACCCCCTCTACTAGTGTCGCAAATGGAACACCACTCATGACGTTCATATACACTGTACCATTCACTGTCAACGCGAATGGTTCCTGACCAGCGGTAGCGGTAAAAACCAAGTTGACTTGTCCTCCGGGACAAATCTGGTTCAGATCTACACTTAAAGTCCCTTGTGGATCAATACAGGTCGGACCAGTAAGAATGGTAATATCTCCCCCGTCTTGAATACAGCATGGATCGCCACTATTTCTTACTAAGACGTGATACATGCCCGGAGTCAAACCGGTAAAGGAGGACATGGGAGAAAAGTTCATCCCATTGTCGATAGAATATTGAATCGATGTACAGGAGGTACACGATGCTGTGATCGTAATCGTACCGTCATTATTTCCTGCAAAGGTTTCATCGGTAGATGCAACGTTACTGATCATTAAGTCACAAACACTCAATGCACTGTATGTGTAATCAGCCACATAGATATCATTACTGCCGGTTGAACTCAGATTCACAGTTCCACTGGTCGGATCAAAATCC
>JAGQWZ010000176.1 GCA_020436835.1 Saprospiraceae bacterium
AAAGAGGTCACACTCCTTCGGAAGCATTTAATGAAACCGTCGAGGAATTAACCCAATCCCTGATGCCTTTGGTAGCCGAAAATGGAATGGACTGGATGTACGCCAATTGTTCAACAACCGCTCAAAGAGGTGCTCTGGATTGGAAAGATAAATTCAGAGATGCCGTATTACCGGTATTTGACGAACTATACGACAGTGTCGCTTCTGGCAATGAAGCGCAAAAATCAATTGACAGCAACAGCCAAAAAGACTACCGGGTGAAACTGGAAGCCGAGCTAAAAGAATTGGCTGATTCGGAAATGTGGAAGACTGGAAAGGTGGTCAGAAGTCTCCGTCCGGAAAATAATTAGACTGTTTTTTTTTGATGGAGATCAATAAACTGATCTTCAATCAACCTGGTATAAAAAAAGGAAGAGGGGAACCATAATGGATCCCCTCTTCTCTTAACGGTTATTACAAAAGAAATTCTACTAGATGATCAGGTATTAAATCTATTTTATTCAGAGTTTATTTCCTATTGAATTATCATTTTGCGTCCAACCTTTCCGTTAATTGTATTTAACTCATAATAGATCACTCCTCTTTTCTCAAACTCAGAGATAGCCAAATTTAATTTATTAATTCCCTTGATAAAGTTTCCTGAGATTTTCTTCAGGATTTTTCCATCAACATCATAGAAAATCAAATCGGCATTAGCTGCTTCCGGCAGGTAAAATTTAATTGCAGTTTCTGAAGTCGCCGGATTCGGTTCATTTTGATACAACTTGACTCTGTCAAGTTCCCGTTTTGAGAATTGGAGTGCTACATCACCCTTTATGCCATCATCATAGTATGCAATCGGAGCAGTAATGCTGCCATTGATGGAGATTAAATCACTTATTTTTCCTGGCCGAGTAACTTCAACCTGGAGAACCAAAAGTTGATTCATTTCACCACTGATAGCCTCCGTGGCATCAAATGCCGTGGTTAAGATCCCTTGTTCGATGCGTTTCATTCCAAAATGATGTTCATCAACATCCAGCGCACCGTTGGGTATGATGTTTAGCAGCTTAAGACTTGCCGGATCAAAATGCATAGTGTATTGAACGGCAATCAGATCCTTGCTATTTTTAAGATAAACAGGGATTTCAACAATTTCGCCTGTTTCCAGGGACCGCTCTTCGATTTCAAGCAATTGCCTCTGACCATTCGTTCTTGGGGCTCCAAGGGCAACGTCGCTATCCAAATCAAGATCTCCTACTTTCATTCCAATGAAATCCTGCCGCATCATAGTCTGATCCATACTTACAGTAAATCTCTCAGGAAAAGACTCTGATTGAGGATCATTGGTAGAGAAATCATGATCTGCCAGTACAAAACGCCACGAAGTGTTATTAGGAAATTCAGAAATCTCCCCGATTATCAATTGACGCATCTGCAAGAGGTCCAATGAATTCAAGAAACCATCGTGATTGACGTCAGCAGCGATCATCCGATAAGGGGTTGGAAGAGTTTCCATACCGGTCAGATGTTTCTGAAGTAAGATTAAATCCATAGTAGAAACACCATTGATATCATTGATATCTTTTCGCGGCTCAATATTTATCAAGGTACCCATGGGAATATCAAAATTATAAGCGCCATCTGCACCTGTCGAAATACTGGCCGCAACATTTTCGCCCGAGACCATGACTTCAACCTGTTCGATCATCGTACCTGCTTCCGTTGCAATATTTCCAAGGATGATTCCCTCAATGCCGGGTGTATCATCCTCAGGACAGCCATCCATATTATTTTGCACGATCAACAGTACATCACAGTAATCGAAAGATCCATTCTCATCGATAACCCACAGACGTATCTGCTGAGTTCCAACTTGATCACATCCTAATACCAGGCTGTCAGCATCGCCAGCAAAATCGTCATCGTCATTTCCATCCATCAATTCGATGCGGAAGTAGATTTCATCATCGC
>JAGQWZ010000177.1 GCA_020436835.1 Saprospiraceae bacterium
CTGCAAAAACGTATTGAATATAAATTTTAGAAAATGTTCCTGCCATGTTTAATAATTAGGTCAACCAATTCATAATGTCACCCCTTCAGGGTTCCTCAAAAAAACAAATTGCTAATATCCTATCACCCCTTCGGGGTTTTCTGAGCTTCCACTTCTTCCATCCTTCCATTTCTTCCACTCCTTCCATTTTTTCCAATTATTACATTCCTTCCATTCCTTCCAACCCTTCCATCCTTCGCACTCCGCTACACCAGAGGCAGAACCTTGGCTAAAATCATGACTTCTGCCAGACCGGCGAATCCCATGACCATGAGCAGGAAGGAGAAGAAGCGCATGCTTTCCTTTTCCGTCATACCGCTCATTTTGGTGACAATCCAAAAGCCACTGTCATTCATCCAGGCGAATACCTTACTTCCACAACCAATGGCTAGAGCCAGATAGACCGGATGAAAGCCCAGTGTTTCACTATTGCTGAGACTACTCAATATTCCGATGGCAGTGATCATGGCTACCGTTGCAGAGCCCTGAGCAGTACGCATGACCGCCGTAGCAAAAAAACCGAGGGGTAACACTGCCAATTGGTAATCTCCGGCCATATTTTGCACCGTAGAACCAATACCCGATTGCTGGAGCAGTGCACCCAGGGCACCGCCCGCAGCGGTTATCAAAATGATCACTCCCGCGCTGGAAAGTGCCGCCTGAATATTCTTTTTAAATTCCTTTTGATCAGGGGTGTAGCGATGCAGAAGGTACAGAGAAATTAAAGCGGAAATCAGCAATGCCAAATTGCTATCACCCAGTGTACCGAAAATTTTTAATAGGGTAGAATTGGGATCTTCGATGGTTGTCTTGAGGATCGTATTGCCTGCGATCAAAAGGACCGGCAGCAGAATAGGTAACATCGAGAAAAAGAATGACGGGAGCTGTTCCACGGGCTTTGCTGTCATTGTTTCCAATTCACTGATTGGTACTTCAGGAGTATCGCGCAGGGGAAGATCCCATCGATTTGAAGCATATACTCCATAGACATAGCCGGCCAGAATGGTCACCGTTCCGACGATGATTCCCATGATCATCATGACACCAAGATCCACACCCAATTCTTCCGCTACAAAAAGAGGACCCGGCGTAGGAGGCACCAGAGAATGGGCCATGACCCCACCGGCGATGACACACATCAGATACAAAGAAAACTTCTTCGGATTTCTTACTCCGAAAGACTTTACCAGCGGAATCATCAAATAAAACACCGTATCAAAAAATACCGGGATCGCCAGTAAAAAACTTCCCGATAAAAAAGCTCCCGGAGCGCGCTCTTTTCCGAAAACCTTCATTGCGCCACGCACGATTCTTTCGGCTCCCCCACTCTTTAACAGCGCGGTTCCTATGATGGAAGCCAGGGCAATCAAAATACCTACTTTGGCACAAGTGTTGCCAAAAGCCGCCACCAGCCGTTTACTCAGCAATTGATTCGAAAAAGAAATTGCCTGTTCTTCTCCCATACCCTGGGTTAAGGCATAATTATATAAAATATCAGGTGTCGTGAGGGCACCGACGGTCAGCGCCGCAAGCAGCAGGGAAATAAAGGCGTGTAATTTTAATACGATAATGCAGAAAAGCACAACTGCCAATCCCAGTAGAAGAATTAAAATCGGGTTCATTAATTATTTATTTTGAGAAATCCATTTAATACTGTGGTCACCCGTAACGGCAATTGTTTGCCGGGGAGATTTCTGATCAAAGAATGACCAGGGTCCGGGAATAAAAGGATACTTGTTTATAATTGATTCATTGATGGAAATTCCGAGACCAGGCAGGTCAGAAATTTCGAGATAACCATTATTTATATTCAGAGGATCAACCAGGATCTCATCTGAAAGAGGAAATGGATACATCCCGGCCCGGTTTTGCGCTGAATAGCAGGGATACTCCAACCATTCCACTACTTCTTCCGGCCAGCAAATACCGAGTTGGGCTGAGGCCAGCACTTCGAGCATAGTACCCCAACAGTGGAAAGCAAATTTTAATCCCGCTTTTTGGGTTGCTTTGAAAATATTGGCACCCATATCGAATCCCCCCTGGCAGCACACATCGGCCTGCACATAATCTACCGCCCGGCGATCAATTAAATCATAGAAGCCCTCAAGGGTCTGCTCGTGTTCTCCTGAGGCAATTGGCAGGATCTTTTTCGCAGTCAGTTCGGCATAATCCCCGTGATCATCCGGAGGCATAGGTTCCTCCAACCAGAACGGATTGTACCTGGCCATTTCGGCGGCAAGGTTGGTAACAGTATCCGGAGTGTAGTCCAAAGCTCCCATACGCCACCAGGTGTGGGCATCGATCATCAGACCGAAGTCAGGACCGGTGTTTTTCCGCATAAGTTCTACCGTCCGAAGATCTTCTTCCGGGCCCAAAGCCGGCCGCATTTTATAGGCAGGAAATCCCATGGATTGAATAGCGGCTGCTTCCTCGGCATATTTCTCGGGAGGCATATACATTCCCGCACTACCATAAAGCTTAATCTGATTACGCTTCCTTCCACCGAGCAATTCCGAAATCGCACATTCTTCATATTTACCCTGGATATCCATCAGGGCAATTTCAACGGCATGATAGGTCTTCTCTAATTCAAGATCTCCGGCAAATGCAAAGGATCTCCACCGTAAGGGATTTCTGCCCATGAGAAATTGCCTGATGACAGAATTAATCTCCTCCCGTGCCCGCTCATGTGCCGGCCCCGGTGCATAGCCGGCAAGACCCACATCTGTGTTGATCTTTATCAACATAGCATCTCTTTTCAGGATACGACGTACTCCTCCCCAAAACGGCATATGAATGACTTCAGGCATAGGAAAGGAAAGCAAGTACGCTTCGACCGAGGTAATTATCATGGAGGTTGGCAGATTAAAACTGCTTTAAGGTAAGAGATATTTATTGATAATGGTAATGGAATCTTGTACCTCGTCACAGGTACATAAGCAGGCTTCGAAGTAAAACCAGAGAGATTAAAAAAAGGACATCGGAGTTATCAAAGAAATGGCTACATATTTTCGAAGCCGAACCTTTTTATTTATCAATTATTTTACGGGATTATTTACTAATTTTCTTCCCCACGCAATGTCATTAAAAAAGCGATTAAATCGCGTATTTCTCTTTTCTTTAAAATATCACCCATTGCCGGCATACTCGACATTGCGTTTATTCGCTCCTTTATTTCATCTTTGGAAACTTCGATATTTTGCTCATCACTATTTCTTATGACTAACTTCTCATCGTCCTCCGATTGAAGTATTCCACTTACCGCATTGCCGGCATTCAGGACAACGGTCACTACACCGTATCCTGGTGCCAGATGTGCGCTGGGTTCGATTAAGGACTCCAGGATGAATTCCCGGCTGCGCCTACTGCCCACGGCATCTAATGGAGGGCCGGCTACCCCACCATATCCACTGATGGCATGACATTTCAGACATTGAGCGGCTGAATTATTCACCAGTACCCTGCGACCGGCACGCGTATCACCACCTTCGAGACATTCCCAAAAATTAGCTACCTCTCCGCGATCAGCATGCAACTGCCTGAATTCTTTGATCCTGGACTGGATTTCAGGATCATCATTTTCTCCGGCTACTTCCAGGAGATCCAATTGCAATGGTCCTTCGACATTGCCAGCCAATAATTCCCTCAGCATCAGATCCAGTTGGTCGACGATTTCCTCCTGAGGTAAGTTGACCAGGGCACCCAGGGCAGCCTGTTTTTCATCGCTCGTCCCGTTCGTCAGAATATCATTAAGGCTCACAGAAATTTCCTTCGGATCAATTGCCACGTCCTTCAACGTTCTTAGTGCGGTTACCCGGACCTCCGGCCTCTCATGCTTAAGAATCTTTTTTATTTCTGATTGAGCCTGAGAGGTATTCAAAGCAACCAAAGCCGTGAGTGCCGTAGAACGTACTTCATCATTTCCATCATTTTCCAGCACCGTTGTCACTGCAGACAAACTCGTTTCCACTCCCAGCTTTGCCAGCGTCCTTAAAGTCTGCATTCGGATATCGGCATCGCTATCCATCAGGAGTGAGGGAAGATTTTCACCCGCGGTTTGTCGCACTGGTGCCGGATCTCTTTCGACCACTCCCCGATAGCGCCCATCTACCCGGTCTACCACCGAGGGCCTGATCCAGGTTCCCAAAGCCGCCAGTGCTTCAAGACGCAGTTCTTTCGGATTGGCTGTATTGCGAGCGTAATCAATCAGGAGCTGCATTGCCGGCTTAGTACCCACTCTCAGATTAGCATTTATCGCTCGTCGAATGAGCGCTTCGTTCTTAAACGTTGACTGGGCGAGCATTTCACCCAATGCAGGAAGAGCCGGTTCCACGGAAAGGTCATCGTTGATCGCCCTTGCCGTTTCCGTAACAATAAATTCATCCTGATCCGCAAGGAAGCCAGCCAGGGCGGGACTTCTTAATTTGCGCAGGGTAATAACGGCCGCGATGCGCAGAGCCCGGGATGAATTATCCTTAAGACCGATCACCGGTTCAATGTTTCCGATTCGAGCCAGTGCCAGAGACCCCGCATGCCGGAGATAGGCATCTTCATCATTATTTCGCTCAAGAAGATCAATTATTGCGTCCACTGCAGGTACATAGGTGATTCGTCCCAGCGCTTCGGTGGCAAAAAATTGTACCCGGGCGGAGGTATCTTTCAATAAGGGGACCAGGGATTGACCGGCATCGGTATACCGGACATCGCCGATCATCTTGGCAGCCTGTGCCCTTATCTCCGCATCGGGATCATAGAGGTGATCCAACAGTACCTTCCACTGAACAACCTCCTGACGTACCAACTGAGCCAGCCCCCAAAGAGCGTGAATGCGAGTCATTTGGGTCCGACCGGCTTGACTGGCATCGGTCAGCACTTTCACTGCTTTACGGTCTACCAGAGCAAATTGGGATTTCTGGCGCACGCGCATGTCAAGATGGCCCAACAGATCAACCAGCTCCGTATCTGTCTTCGACTTGAAATCCGCGGCTAATAGAGACTGGGTTTCTGCCCGCTCCCTTGCCATGGTGGCGTCTTTTACATCCAGTTTCCAGATCCGGCCATAACCCTTTTTAGCCCATCCGTCGATCCAGTCTGTACAATATAAGGCTCCGTCAGCTCCGGCATCCAGTCCGGTAGCAAGCACTCCGGAGAGGATCTTCTTATCGCGGTCAAATGCAAAGCCCGCTCCATCCGGTTTCAGTTTAAAGGCATGAATTCCTGAACGAGCCGGATTGCCGTTAAACTCGACGACAAAGAAATAATCAAGCCATTCCCTGCCTAAAACCGTCCCTGGATTATAGAGCATGCCCGTCGGCCCGTTTACATAATTTCGAATACAGGGTACGATGAAGGCCGCCTGCCCTTCAAAACGTGGTTTGTACATTTCTTCATCCATCCAGACTTTGTAATCGTTATTCTCCGGATCGTTATATTTGCCAAATTGCCAGTTAATGCGCCAACCGGCATCCGATCCATTCACGATATACACCATTCGCTCGCTTTCACCCGGATGATCCCCGTCGTTATCAACCGAAATGATGTTACCATAGGCATCAAAAACAAATTCGTGGGTATTGCGCAATCCATGGGCAAAGACTTCGAAATCCGAGCCATCCGGATTGCACCGTACGATAACTCCCTCATTGGGGTAGGACCATTCCTTTCCGGTTTGATCCACTCCATGAAATCCGATATCGCCGATGCCCCAGTACAGCCGGCCATCCGGTCCCATGATCAGACCACTAAGATTATGCCCTCCAAAACCAATATGCACCTGAAATCCATGACTGATGGATTCCTTTTCATCCATTATTCCGTCGCCATTGGAGTCCTTGAGTTTCCACATGTCAGGAGCTACCCCCAGGAAAAGATTCTCATCCGTATACAACACCGCCCCCGCAATGTCGGTCACCTCCTCATTAAATCCGGTAGCTACCAGTTGAGAGAAATCGGCGTAGCCATCCTGATCTTTATCTTCAATGCGGTAAGCTTGTTCTGACTCCACCAGAAGATCATGCCAGTCCTGGATACTATCTCCATTCAGGTCCAGCGGTTTCCCCATTTCTTCACAGGTTTCGGGTGTAAGGGTCTTGCGTAAGAACTTGCGCCGGTCCTCCACATCGGTAAAAGAGATTGAAGCAAGTTCCCAGTCTGCATGATTACGAATATCGAATTCGGATGTTCGTCTTCGATTGGTTTGCGTGACAAAAGCCCGGCCGTAGTTATCCATATCCAGGGCAACCGGATCGGCTAAAAGAGAGTCTGATGCCCAGAGGGCTAAAACCAGATCGGTGTCGACTTCAGCGGACACCCCATTACGGATAGTAACCGCCAATGATTGAGCTTCTTCGGCTTGCAGCGTCACCGGAGGCTGGGCCTCTGATACTCCTTTCTCTGAATGTTTACAGCTGATTGCAAATACAAGAAAACTGATGAAGACCAGGAGTCTCCAGTTTTTAAACTGATTCCCTTCCATACAAAATTTTGGCATGATTCCCGATATCAACGCTTTGGATATGCGTCGAGTATCTATTGATGTTTCTCTTAAATCTATATCTTGCCTCTAAATTAGCTAATTAAGCAGGTTACTCCATGGAAAAACGCTATTCTTATCGGGCGCTCTTTGATTTTACTTGTCATGCATTTACAGAGGCTGGTCTCGCCCCGGACCGGAGTGAAATCATGGCCCGGACCCTGATCACCTCCGATCTGATGGGACACACCACACATGGTCTGCAGCTACTGAATCCCTATCTGCAGCAATTGAAAGAGGAGCAAATGACCCGCACCGGCGACCCGGAGACTATTAGTGACCATGGGTCAGCAGTCACCTGGAACGGATGTCACCTTCCCGGACCTGTCCTGGTCGAAATGGGCATCGATCTTGGCCTGGAAAGATTGGATGAGCATCCCGTTTTCACCTTGACAATTCAGAATAGTCACCATATTGCCTGTCTCGCTGCCTACCTGGAAAGAGTCACCGACCTCGGAAAGATCATCATTCTGGGCAGCAGTGATCCGGGAAACAAGACCGTAGCTCCCTTTGGGGGAACAACTGGTACTTACAGTCCGGATCCATTGTCCTATGGGATTCCCACGCAGGGTAATCCTATCCTCTTTGACAGTAGTGCATCGACTTTAGCCAATGGTCAGATCATGCAACGCCATGCCCACGGGCAAATGCTGGAAGGTGCGTGGCTGATGCGGTCTGATGGCAGCCTGACCGATGATCCCGCATCATTTTTTGAAGACCCTCCTTCCACTATTCTTCCTGTAGGGGGGTTAACCCTCGGGTTTAAAGGCTTCGGTTATGGACTTCTTATGGAGGCGCTTACCAGCGGATTGGCCGGAGCAGGAAGAAGAAAACCGGCCGGTCGATGGAGTGCCTCGGTCTTTCTTCAGTTGATCGATCCGGAGAAATTTGCCGGCACAGAAGCCTTTCTGGCAGAGATGCAGCATCTCGTGGATGCCTGTCATGGCAGTAAACCGCACCCTAATTTCGAAAAAGTCCGTTTACCCGGTGAGCGGGCACTGGCTCTCAAAAAGAAACAAATGAAAGAAGGTATTCTTCTGCATCCGGAGGTAGTGAAGGGGTTGGAGAAAAGTGGATTTAAAGGCACTTAAGTACGGAAATAAAAATAGCGCGTAGAGTGGAGATTGGAGGTGAAATCCTGTGATCATGATCCCCATGATCATCCATTAAATCTGTAAATTGGTCCTTGAAATCAAAGTTTAGCTACGCAAAATGTTTCAAGATTGGAGCCAATGGGTTAGCGATACATTTAGCATCGGCCAGTCCCTCCAGTATAGGATTATTCTCACCCTCGGCCTGATTCTTTTACTTTATCTGGGTCGAAAGGTTTTATTGTCCTTTTTCAGGAAAAGGTTACATGATGTAAAGACTCGCTATAGCTGGGAGAAGAGTTCGATGTATTTCAGTTATGTCCTGTTTATCCTGATCATTATCCCGGTTTGGTTTCGTGATCTGCATGCTTTTGGAACCTTCTTCGGTTTAATGGCTGCCGGTCTGGCAATCGTTTTAAAAGAGCCAATCCTTAATTTTTTCGGCTGGGTTTACATCATTATCAAAAAACCCTTTGACATGGGTGATCGTATTCAGATCAAAAGTGTTGAAGGCGATATTCTGGATATTGGATTTTTTGAATTCACCCTGCTGGAAATTAAAAACTGGGTGGAAGCCGATCAAAGTACCGGCAGGATCATTCACATTCCAAATGGACTGGTGTTTAATAACCCGGTGATGAATTATAACCAGGCTATGGATTTCATTTGGCATGAAGTACCGTTCCGGATCACCTTCGAATCGAACTGGAAAAAAGCAAAAGAAATCCTGCTACAGATTGAAAATGATAAATTAAAATCCCTGACGGCTGATATCAAACCGCAATTTGAAAAAGCTAACCGCAAATATTATATAGAATATAAAAACCTGGACCCGACTGTTTACACCAAGATCCAGGAAAACGGAGTCATGCTGACCTTGCGCTTCCTCTGTCCGCCCAAACACCGGAGGACCTATGAACAGATCGTGGTCGAAGAAACACTGCAACAGTTCTCCCGGCATTCAGATATTCAGTTTGCATATCCCACCACCCGGTTTTTTAAATCCGAAGAATATGGAGCGTAGATCCTGGGTGTACAACATTTAACCTGCAAACTACCGCAAAATGAGCTTGCTTCTTCATTAATTTAGTACTTTAAACTCTCCTTCAAAATTCGCAAGGCTAAATTGCATTTAGAACTCAGAAATATCATCCCATTCATTATCATTTTTCAGGGAACACTTTTCGGGATCGTTCTGCTCACCCACCGGGGCACAAAGAAGACAAGTAACCGCCTCCTCGCCACTTTCCTGCTTCTGATAGCCACTCAATTCCTCTTTGTCCTGGGACGTGAAGTACTCAGAATTGAAAACCTGATCGATATTATGTTGGTATTTGGGTTTTCCTACGGGCCGGTTCTTTTCCTGTATTCAAAATCACTGATTTACAGTGGATTTAAAATTACTATTCAGGATACGCTGCACTTTCTACCGGCGATCGTCACATTATTTTTATGGCTTTCGGGTATAAATCTCAGGCCATATTTACCAAACCTGATGTATCTGTCGATTATCGCCTACCTCGCATATTCATTTTATCTGATTTCGAAGTACCGGGTCGTTATGAAAAACACCAGGGCGACAGCCAGTCAGGCTGACTTAAGATGGCTGCAGTGGATCCTCATTATTTTTACAGTGGTCATTAGTTTTGATATAATAGAATACCTGATCCCTCAACTCAAGTCACTATTTGGTATCACGCTGGTTCATATTCTTTTACTCATCATGATCAGTTGGATATTTTACAAAGGCCTGAAACAACCACACATCTTTCAGGGAATAACGCCTGACGATGAGGCCCTCTCTCATGAAATCGAAAAAACATACAACCCCACAGATCCGATTTCCGATGTTACGGAAGAGGAAATCCAATCTCTTTTATCCCACCTTGAAGAAAAAAAACCATACACCGATCTTGGGATTTCTTTGAAGGGCCTGGCTGATCAGTTGGATATGTCAGATCGCAGGCTATCACAATTGATAAACAATCACTTCAACAAGAATTTCATGACCTTCATCAATGACTACCGGATAGAACTGGCCAAGGCCCGGTTAGCCAATCCAAAAGACGAGAAAGAAACTATTTCAGAGATCATGTACGAGGTCGGATTCAACTCAAAGTCATCCTTTAATACTTTGTTCAAACGGCAAACCGGTTGCACTCCCTCCGAATATAAAAAGAGGGTCTCCATGTGAGGTTCTGATAGACGTTTGCAGAAATCCGAACGGATTTCCACTTGAATATTTCGTTCGGATTCAGGTATCCGCACTTCTAAAATACTGCATCGCTTTTTCTTTGGATCATTGTTCAGAAAAATAACTGAATATTCCAATGGAAGAAAAAGATCTGGTCGAAATCGCCGAAATATCCAAATTGCCTTTTAAAAAGCCAGTGCATGCTCTGGTGGAATCAATTGATCTGGTGATTATAAAGCATGAAAAAGGAACATCTGTTCTCTATGGCCGGTGTCATCACCGGGGAGCCCTGTTGGCGGACGGGCATATCTCCGGAGGGAATCTGATATGCGGTTTACACGGCTGGGATTACCGCTATGATACCGGTGTCAGTGAATATAACAATACCGAACAACTGCATAAGTTCCGGGAATATATCAAAGATAACCGGTTATATGTTGATAGCGGGGAGATCCGCGAATACGAAAACCGGTATCCGCAACCATTTAAGCGGAAGGAGTATCTCGGTGCTTATGCTGACACGCATCCTGAAGCAACCGAACCATTTACTGGATATATTCGGGAGCTAGCTAAAAACGGTTTACGTAAGATCGGCCAGCATGGCTTCAGTGCATCAATGGGAGTGGATCGAAATCAGCTACCAAAGTGGGAAGATCTTCAGTTCCTTCCGGCTCAACTGGCTAAAAGGCCACTCCTGGATGGAGATCCGGTCAATACTAAAGTAGTGATAGGTCCCCGGGCGAAAAGACCATTACACCTGGATATGCCCATCATCATTAGTGATATGAGTTTTGGGGCTCTGTCGAAAGAAGCAAAAATCGCACTGGCTCAGGGAGCTGAAATGGCCGGTACCGGAGTATGCTCTGGTGAGGGAGGGATGTTGCCGGAGGAACAGGAAAGTAACTCCCGGTACTTTTATGAATTGGCATCAGCAAGGTTTGGTTTCAGCTGGGACAAGTTAGACCGGGTTCAGGCCTTCCATTTCAAAGGAGGACAGGGAGCAAAAACAGGTACGGGCGGGCATCTTCCCGGACACAAAGTGAGCGAAGAAATTGCTCGCGTACGTGGACTGCCGGAGGGCGAGTCTGCAATCTCTCCCGCCACCTTTCCCAATCTCAAGACCGTCCATGATTTTCAGGAAATCATTAAAAAAGTCCGGGAACAAACAGATGGTATTCCGGTAGGATTTAAGATTGCTGCCAGCCACATCGAAAAGGACATTCAATTCGCGCTGGATGTTGGAGTCGACTATATTATACTGGACGGCCGCGGAGGGGGTACGGGCTCTGCTCCCACCATTCTCAGAGACAATATTAATGTACCCACCCTTCCGGCCTTGGCGAGAGCCCGCACTTATTTGAACGAAGTAGGAGCCTCGGAGATAACCTTGATTATCACCGGAGGCCTGAGAATTGCCGAAGACTTTGCCAAAGCCCTGATGCTTGGTGCTGATGCAGTCGCGATCTCCAACTCAGCCTTGCAGGCGATCGGTTGTCTGGGTATGCGAGCTTGTGGCAGTAACAATTGTCCGGTAGGCATTGCTACTCAAAAAGAAACATTGCGAAAGAGGTTTATTATCGAAGCTTCGGCAAATCAACTAGCCAATTTTCTAATGGCCACCAATGATCTGATGAAGGTGATAGCCCGTGCCTGTGGATATGATGATCTATCCAAATTTCAGCGGTCTGATCTGATTACCTGCAATTATGATTTACACCGGTTGACCAACATACCGTATGCCGGTGACAAAGGAATGGCATCTCTAAAATGATAACCTAAAAGATAAAATACCAATGGAAATCGACAAAGAAATAGACTGGCATAAAGCATTATCAAGCAAACATTTATTGCAGGAAGGCCGGGTGAAGACCGTAAGCATTGATCATCGGGATATTTGTCTTACAAACGTTTCCGGTAAGTATTGTGCCCTGGCAAACAGATGTCCTCACCAGGGAGGGCCACTCGGAGACGGCTCCATCGAAAACGGGCTGCTCCGCTGCCCATGGCACGGATGGGATTTTGATCCCTGCACCGGAAAAGCTCCCGGAGGTTTTGATGATGGGGTAGAGACTTATCCGGTAAAAGAAATCGACAGTGCGATTTATGTGGGCCTACCCAAGATAAAACCCCACCTGGACACGGTCTCAGATCTGATGATAGAAACGATGATCAATTGGGGAGTAGACACCGTTTTTGGAATGGTTGGCCACAGCAATCTGGGAATCGCCGATGCTATGAGACGCCAGGAAAAGGCTGGAAACCTGAGGTACTTTGGGATTAGACATGAGGGAGCTGCTGCTTTCGCCGCCTCCGGATATGCAAAACTCAGCGGAAAACCGGCGGCTTGCTTTGGAATCGCCGGTCCCGGTGCTACCAACATGTACACTGGTATGTGGGATGCAAAGGTCGATCGTGTTCCCTTATTGGCCTTGACCGGACAGGTGAATACCCAGGTGTTGGGAACCGGCGCCTTTCAGGAGGTCGATCTGGTAAAAGCTTTTTTGTCGGTAGCAGAATTCAATCACTCGGTACAACTACATTCAAATCACAGTGAGCTGATGGCTCAGGCGATTAAACATGCACTGGTAAAACGAGATGTTTCACATCTAACCTTTCCCGATGAAGTGGCTTTCAGCCCGAAACCAGAAAATACCAAAGCGCAGGACCCTGATCATCGGATCACCCCTTTCAACATATCGCCACCCGCGCAAATGGTAGACAGGGCAATAACGCTGATTGAAAGCTCCACACAACCGATCATCATCGTGGGACATGGAGCGCGGTTCCAGATGGAGGAAATTATCAAGCTCGCAGAAAAACTAAAATGTCCTCTAATCACCACCTTTAAGGGAAAAGGACTCGTGGGAGACAACCATGCTCTTGGCTGCGGTGTATTGGGAAGAAGCGGAACCCCCATCGCATCGTGGTTTATGAATGAGGCTGATTTGGTCATTGTCTTTGGTGCCTCCTTTTCCAATCATACCGGAATAAGCCCCAAAAAACCAATCATCCAGGTTGATTTTGATCCGATGGCACTGAGCAAATTCCACAAAGTGGATGTAGCCTTATGGGGAGAAATCTCTGAGACAGTGAGGATCTTTCTCACCAGGATACGACGACTGCAGGTGCATGATCAAAGAACGAAAATTGCAGAACGCTGGAAGATTTGGAGAGCGGAGAAGGAGAAAAGACTAAAAGAAAAAGGCCATAAGGGGATAAGTTCAATTGCGGTGATCAATGCATTTAACCAGGTAGTAGAGGAAGATGCCATTATTGCGGTGGACGTTGGTAACAATACCTATTCCTTTGGCCGCTACTTTGAATCGACGAGGCAATCGATCCTGATGTCCGGATACCTTGGATCCATCGGATTTGCCTTACCTGCGGCAATCGGAGCCTGGGCGGCACAGGGAGACCAGAGACCGGTTTGGTCTTTCTCGGGGGACGGAGGCTTGGGCCAATATATGGCAGAAATGACTACACTAGTGAAATACGAAATGAACATCAAACACATCGTATTAAATAATGGTGAACTGGCAAAGATTTCTAAAGAACAACGGGCCGCTCAATTGGATGTTTGGCACACGTCACTTCATAACCCCTCATTTGCCGGCTTTGCAGAGAACTGTGGTGCCCTAGGTATCCGGGTAGATAGAATTGAAATGCTGCTACCGGCTCTGCAACAAATCAGAGATCACCAGGGCCCCGCACTACTGGAAGTAATTACCGATCCCGGTTTAATATAAATCTAAAATTCCTGCAAGATGTCTGAAATACTAGCACTGGTTTTAGCCAATATTATCCTCTTGTACTTCGGGACCGGGGTTGTATTTTCCCTTTATTTCGTCCTGAAAGGCGCAGCAAAACTTGACCCTCTCATAGCTCAGAGCAAATGGACAGTTAAGCTACTCCTGATACCGGGAGCCATAGCTACCTGGCCAATATTATGGCGCAAAACACAAATAAAATGACCCCAGAATTGATCAACCGGCACCGGAAAATCTGGTCCATATTAGCGGTCATTATCCCTCTCGGGATTTATGCGGCTACCAGGAATCTGAATATCCATTACCATCCTTTCGATGAACAGGTCCCTTCCCGAAGAGGCTCCATACCGGGTGTTGCCTTTGAGAACGAAAGACTGATTCTCACAAAAAGTCGATTAGAGAAAACAACTCTGGTCACCATAGTTTTGAAAGAACCCCTAAAGCACCCTTCCACCACCGTTTACGGAATTGACAAGGAGCAATCGAGACAACTGCTGGGCCAGATTGCTTCCACAGGGACTTATCAGTTCGAGTCGGAAGAGGATTGGAACACCATCCTACTGTATGATGAAATAAAAAATTTGGAGATCGATAAAATTAAATTCTGATGGGAATAACATATCAATGGGTTCAGTGGAACAAGCATAAAAAAATATATGATCTGATCATAGGCTCCTTCATTGGCCTTTACTTAATAATTTTTACTGGAATCACACTCTTCAATAATTCCGAAGCGACTCTTGAGACAACGATTATTCGTGCTTTCGGATCTCTGGCAATTCTCCTTTTACACCTGATTCTTTTAATAGGTCCTCTATGTCGTTTAAACAAGCGCTTTTTACCCCTACTCTACAACCGGAGACATTTGGGAGTCAGCATGTTTCTTGCCGCTTTAATACATGGGGGTTTTGCCTTGTTTCAATTTCATGCGTTGGGAAATACCAATCCGATTTATGCGCTATTTACATCAAACCCAGACTACACCTCTTTCACGAATTTCCCTTTTCAGGTGCTTGGTTTTCTGGCTTTGCTGATTCTCTTTACCATGGCTTCGACCAGTCATGATTTCTATCTGAAAAATCTTTCTCCCACTGTATGGAAAAAAATACACATGCTTGTATATCTGGCCTATCTTCTGATCATCTTCCATGTGTTTTTGGGATCATTGCAACAGGAATCCTCTTTCTTCACGATAGGGCTATTTTTATTTGGATTTATAACGGTGAGCACTTTACACTTAACTGCGGCTTTCAGGGAAAGAAATAAAAATCAATCCCAATCCAAAAATTCGGAACACTGGTTGAAAGTCTGCGAGGTGGGCGACATAAAGCAAGGGAGGGCCAAAATCTTCACTCTCGACGATCAAAAAGTGGCCATTTTCAGATATGATAATAAATTGAGCGCAATAGATAATTTCTGCAAGCACCAGGGTGGACCTCTGGGAGAGGGTCAGATAATCGATGGATGTATAACCTGCCCCTGGCATGGATATCAATACTACCCTCACAATGGCCAATCGCCTCCTCCTTTTACAGAAAGAATAAAAACTTTTCCACTTCAACTGCAAGGAGAGACAATATACTTGAACCCACAAGCTTGTGCTGAGGGTACAGAAATATCTCCTTTAAAAATATTTGAAGATGAAAGATCAAAGTGAATTTTACGTTGGATATTCCGGTAAAATCGGGAGGAATACGAGAAGAAGTATAGTAACTTTTCTCTCTACTCTTGGATTTATGATTATGGTTTTCGGGATGCTTTTCAGCCTTTCGCAGCTACCTTTCGCCAACAGCACCTTTGAGCTATTTAATGAGACGAAAGTAACCGGTATTTTCCATCAAAATCCCTATCCCATGTTAAAAGTCGAAGTAGCTCCGAACACCTATAAAAATATTCTTCTGTTAGGTTTTGGAAAAATGAGTGTCAATCCATATTTGAGAAAGATCCTCAAAGAGGAAAATGATCTGACTGGCAAAGAATTATCTATCAAGGGCAATTTAATTTATTATGACGGTAAAGCACTGTTGCAGGTCACTGATGAAAATAAGATCTTTTTGACTGGCAAGGAGAGCGAAAAAAAGATACCAAAAAAAGTAAATACAGGCGAAGGAACCTTTCAAGGTGAGATCGTTGATCCAAAGTGCTATTTCGGAGTAATGAAACCCGGGTATGGAAAAATACACCGGAGCTGCGCCGTGCTCTGTGTCTCGGGTGGAATACCGCCGGTTTTGGTGGTTAAATCTAATGATTCATCTAATCGATATTTACTATTAACAGACCTTAACGGCAAAGCCATAAATAATAAAATACTGTCGCACATAGGTAAACCGGTGGAAATATCTGGTGACCTTGAAAAAAAGGAAAACTGGGATCTGCTTAAAGTCAATGTCTCTCAAATAGTTGAATTAAACCTCACGTCCTCTATCTATTAAAAGAATATCCAATGAAAAATCAGATTATTGTTATCTCTTATCTCCTTCTTTTCACCTTCTGTCTGAGCTATTCCTTAAATTCCCAGCCAACTTATTCCGAACACAAAGAAGAAATAATCATACGTGATCTTATAACGGCAGTCAATTCTAAGTCATCCAATTCAATCAGTACATTTGTCCAAAGACATATCCCGGAAAAGTCCGGCAGCACAATGACGGAGGCACGACTGGAAAAATTTAAGGAAATCACGGGAGGAATAACCTATGTTGAAAAATATCACCCCGAAAAACCTAATGAGAACGAATCATCTTATGTGGTAAAAGGAAATAATTACCGGTTGCTTCGAACGGTATATATCGTCTACCGAAATGCTTCCCGAAATGAGATTCACGAATTCGATTTTGGATTGTTTCGAAAAAGCAAAAATACGCTGTCGGAAAGTGCTGTAATCGATAGCGTACGTCAGTTAATTGATGAAATCTCTGATAAGGACCTATTTTCAGGTTCTGTCCTTATCGCAAAAGGTGATGAAGTATTAATGAAGAAAGCAGTCGGGCAGGCATCGAAACGCTTTCAGGTGATGAATAACGACAGTACCAGGTATAACCTTGGATCAATGAATAAAATGTTTACTGCCCTTGCAATCATGAAATTGGTGAGCGAGCAGGTCATAGCACTTGACGACACCATCAATCAGTTTATTGATGATCGCTGGCTTCCCGGGCCAATATCCTCCCAGATTACCATTCGACATTTAATCAGTCACTCCAGTGGCCTGGGCAGCTATTTTACCCCCGAATTCTTTAATAGCTCCCGGGACAAGCTTCGACAACTCGAGGATTATCGGTTCCTCGTTCAAAATGAAAAGTTAGCCTTCACTCCCGGCAGCAAATACCAATATAGTAATACAGGAATGCTATTGCTCGGCATTATTCTGGAAAAGACTACAGGGAACGATTATTACGAGTACATCAGGGAAAATATCTACAAGCCAGCAAATATGAAGCATTCAGACTCATATCAGATAGATCAACCCGTGGAAAACCTGGCGATCGGCTACTCACGGGCAGAAAATAAATACGGATATGAGAATAATATCTTGAAGCATGTGCTCATGGGAAGTCCTGCCGGTGGCGGATATTCGACTGTAGGTGACCTTCATAATTTTGCCCTGGCGTTGAAAAATGGAAAACTGGTTCCCGAAAAATATCTACAGGAAATGTGGATTGATTATTTCGGCACCCATAACTACGGATACGGCTTTAAAGTCGAAGATTATCCTTTTGAAAAAATTGTCGGTCACTCCGGAGGTTTCTACGGAATCAGCGCGGATTTGTCCATCTTTCTTCAAAGTGATTATGTGGCTGTTGTTTTATCTAACTATGAGAGTGGAGAGCAATTAAGCCATAAAATAAATCATCTCCTTCTCCACGTTGACAGGCCAGCTTCACGCCTTAATGATTAATTATGAGAACAGGTAAACACATAATCTCATCAGGCCTTAATACTTCTAAAACGATTTTTTACCATTCCTAAAAAACACTTAAGAAATGATTTTATCAACGACAATTTTACACCTCAACCAAGTCCGGGATATTTGTCTGAGACTTTCAAATCAACAACTAGCCAAACCCCTTTCCGTACTTAATGGTAGCTCTATTGGTGATCATATTCGTCATATTCTGGAATTTTACCTTTGCTTAATTAAGATCGGCAAGGATCAAACCCTAAATTACGACGACCGGGAGCGAAATAGGGAATTAGCAACTGACCGGTTAAAATGCCTGAAAAAAATCGAACATATCATTAGTTGTCTCACAGACCGGAACCTCGACCGGGAGATCTATTCAATGCCAAGGGGCGAAACTCCCATCGCTTCTAAAATCAACTATTCGATGAACAACGATCACCTGTCGGTTTCAGTGATGACCACATTTGACCGGGAGCTGGTATTTAATATCGAGCATACTTTGCACCATTTGGCAATAATCAAAATAGCTAATCTCACTCTTGAGGATCCGATAATTATCAATGAGCAAGTGGGCGTAGCTATCTCGACCTTACGAAATCAAAACAAAAAATCTGCTTTGGCATGTGCACAGTAAGTTATTTTCCCACTCCTAAGGGATATATTCTGACGTCAAACCGGGATGAGAATCCAGGTCGCGAAACAGAACCTCCCCGGAAAAACCATCTACCTGACGGATCTGAGGTCACATATCCTCGTGACGTCGAGAAGGGCGGAACCTGGATAGCTATGGATGATGGCGGTAGAGCAGCATGTCTGCTAAATGGAGCTTTTGAACCTCATCTCAGAGAAGCCAACTACAGAATGAGCCGGGGATTGCTGATCATCGAAGCATTTAATGCGGCCAACTTTGAGGAATTTACCGCCGAAGTCAATCTACTTGATATTGAGCCATTTACCCTGATCCTTATTGACTCAGCCCGTCTACTAAAAGTCGTATGGGACGGTATAAATAAATTTGAATGGCAACTGGATCCAACAAGCATGCACCTTTGGTCTTCCGCCACCCTATATTCCGATGCCATGCACTCGAAAAAACTTGAATATCTGATCGATGTCACCAAAGGAAATATCAGTATCGGCCGGGAAGCTATTATGGAGATCCATGGAATCCATAATCGCACTCCCTTCATTCTGGATAGAGAAAAAGTGAAAACAGTCAGTATCACTCAGATATGGTACGATGGTACCAAAGCAAAAATGAAATACATAACTAAAAACCAAGCCTTATGAAAATAATGTTATTAATGATCCTGCTCGTAGTCAGTTGTGGTCATACATATTCACAGGATCAGGCCCGCTTACCCAAAGTCTTTAATCAAACTAACGGTCTGGCCCTGGATGGCTATGACCCCGTCAGTTATTTTCAAAAGAATCCCCAAAGAGGATCCCCTGACTTAATTTATAAACATCAAGGTCTGACTTTTTACTTTCAGAGTGAATCCAACCGCCAGACTTTTATCAACTCCACAGATGCGTACCTGCCCCAATATGGTGGGTGGTGTGCTTATGCAATGGCACAAAGCGGAAAATTGGTATCGGTAGATCCGGAAACTTACAAATTAATCAATGGGAAGCTTTACCTCTTTTACAATGCCTACCTGAACAATACTTTGAAGAAATGGAATAAAAACGAAAACGAGTATTTGATACAGTCGCGTAATAATTGGATAGAAATATTAAAAAAATCAAATTATGAATAGAAAAGCTCTTTACTTTATTGAGAGATCACTCGCAATTGTAGCCTCCATAATCTTCTTACAAACCCTCTTTTTCAAATTTACCGCACATCCTGACAGTGTTTATATTTTTACCCGGGTGGGGTTGGAGCCATATTCAAGAATCGGGCTGGGTATTGTCGAACTTCTAGTAAG
>JAGQWZ010000178.1 GCA_020436835.1 Saprospiraceae bacterium
TTCGTCGCATCGTGGAAGATCGATTGGTCCGATTACCTTGCATGAGATAAAATGAAACCCCGGAGGGGTGGAATTTTTGTAGCCCATGATAGGCGAGAGAGCAAGAACCCCATAGGGGTGGCACATGATGTTAGATGCCGGGAGTCAGGTGCCGGATGTCCGATGCATCGAGTAGTCAGTGGTCAGGATTCATCGGTCAGCAATTCTTTCGTCGTACCGTGGAAGATCGAATGGTCCGATTATCTTGCATGAGATAAAATGAAACCCCGGAGGGGTGAAATTTTTGTAGCCCATCATAGGCGAGAGACCACGAACCCCATAGGGGTGGCACATGATGTTAGATGCCGGGAGTCCGGTGCCGGATGTCCGATGCATCGAGTAGTCCGTGGTCAGGATTCAGTGGTCGGCGATTCTTTCGTCGCATCGTGGAAGATCGAATCGTCCGATTATCTTGCATGAGATAAAATGAAACCCCGGAGGGGTGGAATTATAGTAACCCCGGATGAAGCGAAGCGAAATCCGGTGGAGGGGAGGGATGCCAAACGCATGAGCCAACCCCGAAGGGGTTGAAACTATGCAGTAAGCTGCCAGATGCCCCAAACCCGGTTCTCGGGTGATCCCTAAAAAATGATGAAAAATAATGTATATTCAAGAGGGAAGAAGTATTAAGTTGTCCAGTGTTTAGGGTGCGGAGACTAACCAGGACATCACAAATTACTGCTCACCCGATAAACTCGTTACCTTATGACCTATTTACCCTATTAACTAACTACCAATTAACCTTACTACCTTATTAACTATTTAACTAATTACCTATCATAATCAACTACTCAAATGAAAAATAGACTAATACTCATTCTTGCGATCTTATCAACCTGTACGTTGGTATTCTCCCAAAACTCCCTTTCCCAATTGGAAGGCACCTGGGCGCTGACCCTGCCAAACAATGGATTTAACGATGCCGGATGGATGGAAATAAAACAGGCAGATGGACACATCTATGCCAGTGTTTTATGGTATGGAGGAAGTGTAACCCCGGTTGACCATGCCTACGTTTTTGGGGATGGCATGATCCTGACCCAAACCCGCAATCGCAAAACTGAATCGGGAGAGGAACTGGCAGTCACCACCTGGTTTCAGGTCATGGTAGAAAATGGCAAACTGACCGGCCTGAGGGTCGATCCCAAAACGGATGGCTCCGGCGTCAATCGCAGCGATTTTACCGGTACTAAATTGCCGGCTGATCCCCCGGCACCAGATTTAGACAAGTTGAAATATGGCGAGCCCATCGCCCTCCTGGATGACAATAGCCTGAAAGGCTGGAAAATCATCGGTGAAGACCGGGAGAACGGATGGAGTGTAAAAAACGGCATTCTGATTAATGATCCGGTTCAACCGGAGGGTGGACATCACGTCCGTTACGGTAATCTACGCACGGAAGCAGAATATGAAGATTTTAACCTTAAACTGGAAGTGAATATTCCCGAAGAAAATAATAGTGGAATTTATCTCCGGGGCATTTATGAAATTCAGGTTTTCGATAGCTATGGAAAAGAATTGGACAGCCATAACATGGGAGCCTTATATAGCCGTATCAAGCCGAAGGTGGCCGCTGAAAAACCGGCCGGAGAATGGCAGACCCTGGATATCACCCTGGCTGACCGGCATGTGACGGTGATCCTAAATGGAAAGACAATCATTGACAATCAGCCGGTGAGAGGTTGTACCGGGGGAGCGTTGACCTCCAATGAATTTAAACCGGGACCGATCTACCTTCAAGGTGATCACGGCAAGGTGATGTATAGGAATATCGTGCTAACGCCGATAAAGTAGAAGGGTATTTCTTTTGAAGAGTTTTTGGATTTGAAAATGGCATTTGGTCGTGGCAAATAGTTTGGCCTGTAGCTGTGTGCAACAGGTTGATTGTGACAATGTGTTTTTTTTAGTTGTCCGATTCCCCCTCAATACTCAACTTAATACAAACAAACACGTGTTTGATCAAACCCGGACCTTGGTCTATGTGATGTCTCTTATGACATGAAAAATCTTTTTTATTTAATTTCAATAATAATTTATGCTGCAATAATTCCCGAATTGAAAGCACAATGTGATTATTTGAAATCTGCAGAGATCAGGCATCTGGCATCAGTCAATAATGATCGAAGAATCAAGAAATTAAATAAATTGAATGCTAAATTACTGTCAATACAAGATGATGATAATAATTGCAGTTTGAGAACATATGTACTCTGTAAAGTATATATTAATGATACCCAATGGCATTGGCAGGAAATTTTATCCTTCAATTCCTGCGATCAAATATTGAGCTATTCAACCTCGTCAGAAGAACAATTTCAATACCTTAAGAATCGACTACTTAACCGTCGCTATCATTTTGTAGAAAAACGTTCATATAACAACCTGGATTTTGATATTTATCAAGATGCAAGAGGCAGGGCAATAGAGTTAAATACACATCCAAATCCACAAGGAAAAATATTCTATCTTATCAATATTTTGCGCTGATTTACAAACCGATGTAACTCATTCTGAGTGGTTTGTCAAATCTTATTCCTTTGCCAAGCAAGTATTCGATATTTTCTTTAAAATAAGCAAAGTGGTCAAGGGACCATAAGGAAGGATCTCCATTCAGTAATAAAGTGTCGCACTTTTTCGCTACTGCTTTCTTGAACTTATTTCTGAAATAATTAGGATTAAGTGCAATCTGTAACTTTAATTCGCTGTCTTTGTCTGTAGTGAGATCACTATATATAAGATCTTCCGGTTCGGATTCAACATAATTGAGCTGCATGGTTTTGCCACAGAGACAACTATCCGAATGGAGAACACAATTCCCCTTCGATTCAAGTGTCTTGACTAAATCTTTGAAATGAATATCGTCCATATTCCACGACTGACATTTCAACTTCACAATGCAACTGATATTATGCTTCTCCAGAAAGTACAGACATCTATTCCACTGTTGATATTCTAGTTCACTTTCAAAGCTTTTGAGGTTTTCAAGACAAATGGTGACCCCTTGATTTTGGTCCTCAACATAGGAATTTATAAATGGGAAATAACATAGCAACCACAAACATGCCAAAATATATTTCATATACTGATATCTCATTAGATTTAATGATTGCAGAATAGATTCAGAATTAGTGATTAGAGAAACTAGCTATAGAAGTGATGCTTCCAAGTATTAATTAATGTCACTAATAAATACTTTATGAACTCAAAATCAGAGATTCGAAAATGTCGCCTAAAAGGGAGGGTAAAGGAAGGTGTTTTTATTTTAACACCTTCCTACTTCCCTCCAGATTTTACAATTACTACTGAAATCTTTTATTTGGTCAACATCAGCTTAGTCGCCATTTGACCCTGTTGAGTCTGCAATCTTGCGATATAAGTGCCTAAAGGCATTTGAGCAGGCACTCTCCACTCAAAGTTATAGTCACCATCACTTTGAAAATCATTGACCAGAACCTGTACCGTTCTTCCGGTTAAATCATAAATGCTTAATCTCACTAACCCTGGTCTATCCAAATGATAGGCGAAATTGGCGGATGTACTTATTGGATTTGGTGAAGCACCAAAATTGAGATTCAGATCTATTGCCCTCTCATACACTGAAGTTGTTTCCAGGCCGCAGATCGTCAATGCCCCGATTGGACCACCATCGGTGGCTGCAGTACCTGACATTGTATTATTGACATCATAGCAAGGAGAAAAATCACCCATTCCGTCAGCTATACCTAAAAAGTCAAAGAGGTTCCCAAAATCCCTGGCAGTACCCTGCAGTGCACTATCCTGTACGACAAAATCAAACATATCCTCAGCGGCAGGATTGGCATATAAGTCATCCAGATATTCCGTGATATTGATCGGCACACTATTTAACTCCAATTCCTCAGTAAAATAGCCGTTCGTTGTATCTCCCATGGCCTGCTGTATCAACGTGGAATAAACCGGTGGTTTGCTTACGGTATCATACTTTGCCCACACAGCCTTTACATCCTCTGTCCAGAAGATATTGTTATTCGAAATGGTCACGTTGGTGGGATCGACGAGCGTATCCAGCGTGAATATCTTGTTTACCTCATTATCCGGATTGTTTTGTTCGTCTGCATATCTTGGACTTGCACCCATCATATTCGGATTGATCAGCAGATTATTAGTAATCTTAATATTATGAGCCTGTTCGAAAACAAAGCAACCATGACGACCGAAATGGTTGAATACGGTGCAATGATCAAATTCAATATAATTATGGGGAGTGACATTTCCCAAACTTCTGAAGACTCGATCGATAATATTGTGAATCACGGTATTTCTTACAATGAGGGTGTCGACGGCAAATTCCCGGGTATCAATGCCCCTTCCATTTCCTTCGAGAATAAACCGGTTCCCTCCATTTCTGAAAACACAATTGTCCACATAGATCTTCATATCATTAGCCCGAAGCTGCAAAAATCCACCCCGGTCTTTTTCCATCAGGCAATCGGTCACAATAACTCTTGAGCCTGTTCCGAAAAATCGGCATTGTCCCCAGCTTTGTTGCTCACCTGGACCTGTTTCACCCCCAATGATCCAAAGATTCTTTAACGTAACATCGCCAGAAGACCAAATTACCTGAGGATATGCGCCATCAGCGTTGGGTGTCCGGGTTATGACCGGCTTGTCAATTTGGGCTGTTTTAGTCAAATCGGCAGCCTCAATTTGCAGTGGCCAATCTTCCGTATTCTCCAATCGGGAGGTAACTGTATAGACACTGCCATTGGCCAAGCGATAGACTGTATTGTTGTCCATACGCTCTCCGGTGGGCATCGTATCTCCCATAATCACAAGCGATATGTCTGCGGGTGATGTCGGATCATCACTAGGTGGTATATCGACTATACGTTGTGCCATGACCGTTCCTCCGAGAAGGATCAACATTACACCAAAGAATAAATTGTAAAATCTCATCATAATAAATTTTTTATGTTTTGATAATTCAAGAAAATACTTTTCACTGTCTCAGATCGCTGCTACATTCTAAACTGAATACCCGCCGTACTGGTAAATCCATACGATTGAATGCTGCTGAGAAAATTTTCATTACGGATAAATGATATATCCTGTTGATTATTGAAATTATTAAGATTGACAAAAAGGCTCCAATTCTTGCCGAAATCCTGTTTGATACTGGCATCCCAACGCCAGAACTCCAAAGAGTAAGAATCAAAGTCCTTATTGACCGAATATGAGTTTGCTCTTGTTCCCTGAAATACGCTGGATACCCTGGCTGAAAACCGGCCCAGATCATACCCCACGGATAAATGCAGGATGTGAGGAGGCTGACTGGGCATCGTCACGATGCGGGCATTACTTGTATAGGTTGTCTCAAATACAGGTGGAAATGGAACCACCAGGACCGTTTCCGAAGTGAGGAAAAAAACCTGGGTCTCGGAAAACAGGCGGGAATAGTTGACATTTAATACAATGCCACTGAATGGTTTCGGTAAAAAACTCAAAGTGGACTGAAGATCGATCTCGAAACCTTTTACAATGGACTGGTCCGCATTTGTAAATGACGATAACTGATAGCCCGAGTTCTTCGGCCACCCATTGGCAGCTGCAATATCGGGATCGGCAAGTTGTAATGAACGGGGATAAAATATATCATCAATCTCTTTATAAAATGCACCCAGGGTAAGCAGTCCAAGTCCGCCCTTATAGGCTGAGAAAAACAAATCATAATTAGTCGCTCTCGCATGACGGAGGTTTGGGTTACCGGCACTTATATTGGTACTCGTATTGTTTATTTCAGCTCTCGGAGTAATGTACTGGTAATCCGGTCTGGCTAAAGTATTTGAATATGATGCCCGGATGTCAAACCACTCCAACGGTTGATACTTAATATGTAGATGCGGTAAAAATTCCCCGTACTTCTGATAGGTTGTTGTATCAAAGAAGAAACCATTTACGCCGTATCTCCCACTGACCGTTGAGACACTGGCAGTATAATCATTGTCTGAATATTCATACCTGAAACCAGGAATGACCGTTAACGATTTGCCAAAGTTAAACCGGAACATAGCATATCCTGCAGCGATACTCTCATTAACCTGATAATTATCATCTTCTGCCTCACGGTTGTTACTTAACAAACTCTTCTGAGCCTCATACCAGTCACGAACCAGATCTGGATCAATGTTAGCTACCAGCGCAATATCGGTACCGTCGGTACTTTCGAAGTCAAGTTTCTCATTACCGGAGAAGCTTAACATGCTGATTAGTGCCTGATTAGCCTGAAGATAGGTCAGATTTTCGGCACCATAAGCCTTCGAAGCTTTAGAGGTGAAGTCTCCACCCAGGTAATAAAAATCTTCTGAAAGCTGACTAACATCGCGGCTTCGACTTATTGTATAGTACTTACCTCCGGTCTTAAAATATCCACCGATCTTATCTCCTATTGAAATCGGGATCTCCAGATTGAGCATCGCCGTCACTGACTCCTCCAGCGTATTTCGATCAAAGAAGTTATTTCCTCTAAGTAATGTTTCCTGGAGATTCGGATTGGCCTGCGCAAAAAACGTTTTGGGATGAGCATTCTGGTCTATACCACTGTTAAACGGATTGCTGGCCGTCACAAAACGCATATCGAAATTATATGGTGTACTGCCTTCCGAGCGGCTGGCTGACAGATTCCAGTCCAACATCAGTTTTCCCAATGGATGCTCACCACTTAAGGCGGCGGTAAACAAATCCAGTTGATTCTCGATCCCCTGGGCATTAAAACCGATACCAGGTTCTCCAGGATTGTACTGTTCTCTGTGACTGAACTGATCCCGATTTGTTGAACTGTACAATGCAAATAACCCAATACTGTGATTCCCCCCCAGATCATAATCGAGATTGGCGCTGGCATTGACCCGTCGCCTGATCTCGCTTCGATCTTCCAACGATAGGCTGGATCCAAATATATCGGTGATACCCGTTTGTTGATTTGTAGCGCCTCTTCTCCACGCATAGTTGAGAATATCTCCACCCCGGTTAAAGCGTTCCAGGCTTCCCTGCAGCACGATTCCAAGTTTGTCATTAAAGACTCGTTTGCTACCCTGCAGGACCCCTTTATAATCTCGCCAATCGTTGTTGAGATCATTATATCCTCCCAGTAATTTAGCCACCAACTTTAATTCACTGGGAGCCCTTCTCAATTTCAAATTTACAGTTCCACCAATCGCTTCTGCATCCATGTATGGAAGTGGTGCCTTGAATAATTCAATTCCCTCCAACATTTCCGGCGAAATTAATGACAAGTCAACCGACCGGTCATTGGCATCATTAGCCGGCATCCGGACTCCATTCACGGTTATGGCATTAAATTTCGGCTCCAGACCTCTGACCACAATCTTTTGTCCCTCACCACCACTTCGATTGATTGATACCCCAGGTAACCGGGCAATCGCTTCTGCCGCGTTGACATCGGGCAGTTCCTGAATTCGATCGGCAGCCACTATATTCGAAATGGATTCGGCATTCAGTTGCTGATTGATCGCTTTAGCTTGTCCTAATGCCTGCCCAGTAACCACGACTTCTTTCCCGAGTACGATGTCTGGTTCCATTTCTATACGAAGTTCCACTGATTCCCCGGCAACGACATTTGCAGTCACTTCCTTGGTGAGAAATCCCAGAAACGAAATGACGACCACTCTTTCTCCTGTCTCTACACCATTCAAGACAAACCTTCCATCAATATCAGTGACCGTCCCGAGATTTACGTTGTCTTTCAGATAAACGTTGGCTCCCGGAAGGGCCGATCCCTGCTCTAAGTCGAGCACAATGCCGGATATGGAACCGCTTTGGGCACCTACACTTACTGTTGATATAAATAATGATATCAGCACGAAGCAGCTAGAGAGCGATAGTTTCATAAAAGTCAAATTTTGGCAGCTGACCTTCTGGCAGTAATTAAAGAAGAGTCAAAGTACTTGACCAAAATACCGTTCTCACATGGGAGAAAAATCCAAAAGTAGGGGTACAAAAGTCCAAATCAGGGGAAAATCAGGTACTTATTCCACCTTTTGCACAGCAGATGGGAGTTTTTTAAACTGCCTTTGAAAACATTTGGTGAAATACCGGGGATCGCGAAATCCCACTTTTCTTGCTACTTCTGAAATGGTCATTGATGATGTCTGGAGGATCTGATGAGCACGTTTCAAACGAAGCACCTTGATGAAGTTATTAGGCGTCATTGAGGTTAAGCTCTTCATCTTAGTGAAAAGTAATTGTCTGCTCACCATCATGTGCCGGGCAAAATCTTCAACAGTGAAATTCAAGTTCCCGATATTCGATTCAATCAAACGTATCGCTTTGTTGACAAATTCCTCGTCCAGGTTGGAAAGTTCCAATTTTTCAGGTTCCAGATTAAACGTCTTGACCATACGCTGCCGTAAACTCTTCCGGTGATTCAACATATTGTTAACCCGCATTCTTAATTCATCAGGATCAAATGGTTTAATCACATAATCATCGGCACCGTTCGACAGTCCGTCAAGAACAGAAGCTTTTGCTGCCTTGGCAGTAAGCAATATGATAGGAATGTGTGAAGTCGAGATTTTGCCTTTCAATTGATTACAGAGGTGAATTCCATTCATTTTGTCCATCAGAATATCAGAAATGATCAGATCCGGCAATTTCTTTTGGGCAAGGGCTAAGCCTTCCATTCCATTTGAGGCAGTATAAACTTTATAAATGTCCTGGAAAAGATCTTTTAGATAAGTCAGTAGTTCGCGGTTATCTTCAACCACCAAAATGGTTTCAGATCTCGTCTTATGCTCGATTGAGGTAGATACTAGGGTATTGTTTTTAGGTACGATAGGACCACTATCAAATGCATTATCTTTTTCAAGATCGTGCCCGCTTGAAATATCGCCCGGGTCAAAATGATCTTTGCCTTTGGGAATCCTGATTAAAAATTCAGCACCATAATCATTTGGTACACAGGTAATCCGGCCGTGATGTAATTCGGTCATCTTACGGCAAAGAGCAAGTCCTATCCCCGATCCTGAACGAATCGAGTTTTCTTCATTACCTGCCGGAATCGTAAAGTACCGATTAAAAATCGTCGATGACAGGTCAGGAGGAATGCCAGGTCCAGAATCCATCACCCGCCATTGCAAATGGTCGTCTTCTTCAGATAATTCCAAAAAGATACAGGAATCATCAGGAGTAAATTTGAAAGCATTTGATAGCAAATTGACTAATACTTTTGTCATTTTATCCCGATCTATATAGCCGTGCATTTCGGGTTTTTCGCAATCAAATTGCAAGGAAATCGAACGACTTTCAGCTTCAGGTTCAAATCTCGAACATATTCCTTTGGAAAACGAAACCAAGTCTGTCAACCGAACTTCCATTTTCAGGACATCCGCTTCGGATTTGCGAAAACTCATCAGTTGATTTATAAGATGCAGCAGATTTTTCGCATTGTTTCGTGCGTAAATTAATTCTTTAGATATCAATGATTCCGTTCCATATTTGCTTAATAGAGTCTCAAGTGGTCCAATGATCAAAGTGAGGGGATTCTTAAATTCATGGGCTATATCGGTGTAAAGTTGCAAACGAGATTCATGCAATGTTTTCTGTTGTTGCACCGTCATTTTCTCCAGGAATAGCCTTTTACGTAATTTGATAAAATAATAAACGGCGATAAGAGCTGAAATAAGAAGAAGTGAATACAACAGATAAGCAATAGGTGAACGATAGAAAGGTGGCAATACCGTTACCTCTAACTGTTTTACTGTGGGATTCCAGATCCCCTGGTAATTTGCTGCCCGGCAATAAAAAGTGTAATCACCTTCCTTTTGAATCGTATAGGTAGCTGATGCCAGCCCCCGGGCTTGTACCCAGTTCTGATCAATTCCTTCCAACTTGTATTCGTACAGATGATCGAGAGGATTTGCATAATCTAACAGGGCAAAATTCAGCGTAAAATTTGCATCATTGTAATCGAAGGTGATATGCTCCGTGTATTGTATAGACCGAGGGGAAATTCCATCTGATTTGTACTTTTGAAATGGACCGGATATTTTTGAAAAAACTAATGGCGCCACATATTCCCCGGTAGGCACTTCTGAGGGATTAAAAGAGACAAGACCGTTTGTACTACCAAAATAAAACCTTCCACTCCTACTCTTTAAAAAGGAATTAAAATTAAATTCCTTCTTTTCAAGACCGGCAGCATCACTGAAACTGATGATTGAATTATTTTGTGGATTAAATCGAAATAGCCCACTCCCTGTGCTTAACCAAAGGTTTCTCAAGCTGTCCTGAAGAATTCCAAATACAGCCTGACCTAAATCTCCTGCCATATGTTCAATCGATACCTCTTCCATCTGCTTCTTTAGACAAAACAAACCATCATTGGCCGTTCCGATCCACAGACGTTTCTCGATATCCTGCATGATGCATAATATCTTACTTTTGGGAAGATAGGTCTTAAAAGAAATCCTACCATTTTTGTCTATCATCAAATTTAGACCCTGATCGGTACCTATCCACAAATCATTACCCTCATCGCAATAAAGTACCCGACATAAATTACTACTAAGTGATTTGGGGTCGGCAGCAGAACTTTTAAATCGTTGAAAGCTTGTGCCCGAGTCTATGGAGCGGCAAATTCCCCCTCCATAGGTGGCAATCCAAAGATCACCGTTTAACTTGGTGATACTGTATACATTGTCATGAGCCAGAGAATGCTCATCATCGATATTAAATCGATAACTATCAATTCTTCCACTTTGGGTGTCAAATCGATTCAGACCATCCTGAAAAGTACCGATCCACAGTATTTCATGGTCAAGGTAAAGCGATTTGATGTTGTTTCCACTCAGACGGTTCTTAATCACTTTCACAAATTGACCCAATCTCGGGTTAAAATAATTCAACCCTCCGCCTTC
>JAGQWZ010000179.1 GCA_020436835.1 Saprospiraceae bacterium
GAAAATTTACGCCTTGAGAATAAATTTGATTATAGTGTAAAAATTGACCCATCCATACAACCCACGGAAGTGAGTATTCCTCCAATGGTTATGCAGCCCTATGTCGAAAATGCCATTTGGCATGGTTTGATGCCCCTTAAAATTCGTGGAAAACTCTTACTCGAGGTGAAAAACATGGGAGACCACATCCAATGCATTATCGAAGACAATGGCATTGGAAGGAAGGCATCCATGGAGTTAGCAACTCAAAATCCCAAAACAAAAAAATCCATGGGAATGCAGATCAGTTACGATCGACTGGAATTGTTGAGGTTAAGCTACGGGATCGAATCCAGGATTACAGTGATTGACCTTATCTGCACAGATGGAAAGGCGCTTGGAACAAGAATAATCCTAGATATTCCTTTATTTGGCAGAGATCTTAATAATTAACCTTCCCAGAATTTCTGCTATTCTTTTTTCAAGTCTCCATCGACCAGCCTCCAAATATTCAGAGGATTCTCATGCTTAAGTGCATCCGGAAGCAAACTATCCGGAAAATCCTGGTAACATACCGGCCGGGCGAATCGCTTGATGGCATTCGTACCGACACTGGTCGATTGAGCATTCGTCGTGGCCGGATAGGGCCCTCCGTGCACCATGGCATGGCAAACTTCGACACCGGTCGGAAAACCATTAATAATGATTCGACCGACCTTACGTTCGAGAATCGCAATCAGGTCCTGGTACTCCTGCAGATCGGAGGGAGTGCCGTGTACCGTTGCAGTTAAGTGACCGTCAAGTAATTTGGCAGATTCGATGAGCTCCTCTCTTTCATCTGCCTCAATCAATATACTACTGGGGCCAAAGATTTCCTCCGCTAATTCCGGATTAGATTTTAATTTTCCGGTGGTCGTCGTAAAAATTTTTGCCGGTGCTCCCGTGGCACTGGAATCCGCCTCCCCTTCTGAAAGTAAAGCAACTTCTGTCGTTTCGGATAGTCTGCGAATTCCACCCTCGTAGGCCTGGCGAATGCCCTTTGTCAGCATCGTTCCACCGGGATTGACCTTTATCTTATCCGCCAGGGTCGCTTTAAAGGAGGCTGCCATATTCTTTTCCATCAGCACCATGCCCGGATTCGTACAAAACTGTCCGACTCCCAGGGTAACGGATGCGGCAAGTCCTTCGGCAATCTTGCTTCCTCGTTCCTCCAATGCTCCCGGCAGGATAAAGACCGGATTGGTACTTCCCATCTCCGCAAATACCGGAATCGGAAAAGGCCGGTTATTTGCCAGATCGAAGAGGGCCTTTCCTCCCTTAAATGAACCGGTGAAACCTACTGCCTGGATCAGGCTATGTTGCACCAGATGCATTCCCGGTGCATGGCCGGCTCCGTGGATCAACGAGGCAACTCCATCCGGCATCCCAGTCTTTATCCCGGCAGCAAGAATTGCCCTAAATACCAGCTCAGAAGTACCAGGATGTGCCGGATGTCCTTTGATCACTACCGTACATCCCGAGGCCAAAGCCGATGCCGTATCACCACCGGCGACCGAAAAAGCCAGGGGAAAATTACTGGCACCGAAAACAGCCACCGGTCCCAATGGTTGCAGCATCTGACGTATATCCGAACGTGGCAAAGGTTCACGGTCTGGCAAAGCCGGATCGATACGAGCATCAACCCATGATCCTTCCCGAACTACTTTTGCAAAAAGGCGAAGCTGACCGACCGTGCGGCCTCGTTCTCCCACCAATCTGCCCTCGGGTAGCGCGGTCTCCTCCATAGCCCGGGCTATCAGATCATCACCCAATGCCATAATTTCATCTGCAATGGCTTCCAGGAATTCTGCCCGGGCTATATTATTCGATTTTCCATAAGCTGAAAATGCAGCTTCTGCCAGCGCAACCGCTGCATCAATTTCTTCACTGGTCGCATCTGCATATTGACCGGGCAAGTCTTCACCGGTGACCGGATTTATTGCCTGAAAAAAATGATCTCCTTTTAAAGATGTTGAACTTCCGATATATTGACTTCCTGTTAATTGCATTATTTATTTTTTTTCCTTCAATTAAAAATTCATTTCAAATATTTAGGCTTACTGGGATTTTTACTTACATAATTTACCAGCTTGCCAATCCCATCGATTTGGATGGTCACCTTATCTCCGACTTCCAGCGTGAAAGGATGATCGGGCACCAGACAGGTTCCTGTCATCAAAAAACATCCATAGGGGAATTCACATTCCCTGTATAGATAACCGGCTAATTCGGTGTGAGTACGTTTCATCTGGCTGATCGCTACCGATTCATTATACATGATCTGCCCCCCCCGATCAATCTGCAATTTAATTTCAGTCCGGGGTAAAATGGGTTCTCCGGATACCATAATACAGGGACCTAACCCTGCACAACGTTCATACGTCTTGGCCTGGGGCAAATAAAGTGGATTTTCTCCCTCGATACTACGACTGCTCATGTCATTGCCGATGCTATAGCCCTCAATCGTCCCTTCACTACTGATAAAGAGCGTCAGTTCAGGTTCAGGTACATCCCAATCCGAGTCATGCCGGATGTAGACTTCCCTTTCCGTACCGACCGTTCGGGCGGGAGTGGCCTTAAAGAAAATCTCGGGGCGGTCGGCATCATATACCCGGTTATAGAAATCCCCTCCCCCTGCTGCCTCTGCTTCTTCCATGCGGGCGATCTTGCTCTTGAGATAGGTTACACCGGCAGCCCAAATCTCTTGCCGACCGATTGGTGCATCGGGTGTAAAATCGGGTGCCTTCGCCATCGGAGTAATGTCCTCCAGAAGATTTACCAGATATTGGTACAGTCCCTTTCTATTGATAAAATCATCCCAATCCATTTCGGACAAATGGTACCACTGGTCATCTCTTTCGATAAAAATATCGCCGTCATTTTTGTAGATTCTGATCATATTACTGCTAACTGGTGAATTTATCGCCGGGCCAGGCTACTATTTGTTCATTTTTAATATGCCTGGGCATTTGGGCATCGACTGATTTTAAATATTGGGACAGCTCTTGCGCCAGTTCTTTGGCCTTTGTGGGATTTATTTCAAATAAATTATTTTCCTCCGAAATATCTTCCCTAATATTGAACAACTCAAAAGTTTCTCCGGCATGATAATAAATCAATTTCCAATCACCTTTCCGGATCGTACTGGCAGCCCCGATTCCCGGACCGGTTGGGCCCCACTCATTTGGATAATGCCAGAATAGAGGCCGGTCAGTCTCTCCGGACTGTCCCAGTAAAAGCGGCATAAAGCTTTTTCCCTCGATCGTTTGGATGGCTTTATAATCATCTACTCCGGCTAACTCCAGAATGGTTGGATAGAAATCTTCAATAATAAGATAGTCATTGCAAACGGCTCCCGCCGTTACTTTGCCTGGCCATTTGACCAGCATAGGTTCCCGTATTCCACCTTCGCGCATCGAACCCTTTCCGCTGGACAGGGGACGATTATGGGTGTGTGGGGTTCCACCACGAGCGACGGCACTGAGTCCTCCATTGTCCGACATGAAAAGAATGACGGTATTTTCTTCGATCTGTCTCTCCTCAAGATAATCCATTAATTCACCTAACGAATGGTCCATCGACTCAACCATGGACGCATATTTTGCCTCCGTGGTATCCATATTCTGATCCAGATATTTTTGATAAAAGCGGTGATCTTCCATAATGGGTGTATGCACTGCATAGTGGGACATGTATAAGTAAAATGGCTTTTGATCGGCTATTGCAGCATCCATTGCTTTTTTTGCCTCAATGGTCAGGACCTCGGTCAGATTGATGTCCTGTCCGTAGTAAGCCTCCAGTCCGGGAACCGGCCAGGGAGTACCTTCAAATTCGGGGGTATTTCCAAAGTTTTCCGTTCCATAGTAGCTTTTGGGTGCTCCCGCGGCATGCCCACCGATGTTGACGTCAAAGCCCAGGTTTAAAGGATTTTCACCTGATTTTCCGATCGCACCGAAGTGCGCTTTCCCCACATGAATAGTACGGTATCCATTTTCCCGGAGAATCTTTGGAAACGGGGTTGCCAGTACAGCTTGAGGAGTTTCATGGTCCGCTACTACCCCGTTCACATTCCACATGGGAAATATCAGCTTGGCATGATCGGTCTCCATCGGTTGCAATACGTCGGGTTGCAGAGTCCAGTTAGTCACCCGGTGGTGCGCTGCATTCATCCCTGTAAGCAGACTTATACGGGTTGGAGAGCAAACCGGTGTGGCATAAGCCTGAGTAAATTTCATTCCCTGGGCCGCCAGACGTTCCATATTGGGAGTACGATAAAGGCGGTTGAATGGTGTCACTTCCTTCCAAAAAGGTACTGAGGTATCCTGCCACCCCATGTCATCAACCAGGAATAGAATGATGTTGGGTCGCTGGTCAGCGCTGGCCTCTTCTTGTCCTGGATTGCAGGCTAAATTGGATAAAATGAACAGGAAAATCAGACGATGTAGGATCGCGTATATTCTCATACGCCTAAAATAATCAATCGATATTATCTCTCCGCAATTCTAAATGTATTTTGATCCCTCACGAATCGTTAATCCGGAAAGTTGATCCCGGTACTGATCAATAAATGCGGCCACTTGCTGCGGACTGGTTTTGGAATATTGTCTGAGTGCCCAGCCACATGCCTTTCGGATGAAGAATTCCTCTTCATGCGCCACCCTCAATATATAATCCTGCAGCATGGTCCAATTTGTCGATCCTTTATACATTAGTTGGTGAATGACGGCTGCCCGCCGTAACCACATCGAATCACTCCGAATCCAGCTATCAGTGACTGCCGGCTGTAGATCAGGGTGTTTCTGCATCAAAGTTCCCGCATTCACGCTCAGGTGATCGACCGTGTCCCACCAGGACTTTTTCAGGATCAGCGATTCAATCACCTGGATAAACGAAGCAGGTTGTTTTCTAATGTGCCTTCGAATCAGATCGGTTGCCACATATTGCATTTCCCTTTGATCGTATAACCAAAGCTCCCGGACCAGATCCGTCAGTTCGTCCTGAGGCGATCCATTCGCCTTAAAAAAGGCGCGGAGCAATTCTTTCCGCAACGGACTGTTGATGCCATAATATTCGAACTGCCCTTTCATATAAGCTTTCATCCCCTCAGCCCTTTCCGGATCAGCATGTTCAGAAAACAGGGCATTAATTTCCTCTGCAATATTTGGTGCCATTCAACTTACCTTTCCGGTTAAAGTATGTATTTTATTTCAAGGTAAAAAGCTTCTTAAATAAATTGAAGAAAGTGCCGGCGGGGAATGAGATATCAAATAACAACTATCAACCAATATTCTATAATCTTTAGGCGTTCTCAGGAAAGTAATTCAACCCAAACGGGCAGGTACAGTGAATCGACCTCTCGGTCCCATAAAATATCATCCCGGATTAATAAAGTCAGTATCTCATAAAATACATTATTCTACACCACTTCTCATTTGATCTAGTTTCTTCTGTAGCTCATCTATCTCCCCCATTGCTAGTGCGTATGCCTTTATATCTCCGGACCTTTGAATATCCCGTGCTTTCTCCAGCTTTACTTTAATTTCTTTTTCCAGCGTTTTTAGCGGATCTTTTTTAAATAATGAAAACATACTTACGACGCTTTTTAGATATAATTATTCTTAAACGGATTCCGGATGCAATTGTTCCTAAAATAAATTATTCCAAAGCATCGCCCTGGGTTCAGCAGTAGTCACAAAGGATTCTTTAACGGGATGATGCTAAGCACCGGGTCAACCAGGGATCAATTACCGGATTCTACACGAAGGTCTTTCAGAACAGGGAGCATATTTTTAGAAATTGTTCTCCACGCTCTGAGTAAGCCACTTTTCCAAAAAATGTATTAATGACCGGCAGAGCGTGTTGGGGTTAAGCAATCTTAAGTCGTCCAACATCAATCCCTTCCTTTGTAAAACACACCTACCTGACGTCTTACTTCATCCAGGATTCCTATCAAGTCCAGACTATTGGAATGGGACCAGAGATGGCTTTCGATTTTACCGGATCTCAGACAGCGATGGCACTCCATAATTTCATGGGAGAATCCTTTCCCTACGGGCGGACAACTAATCGTTTCGGGCTCGTAACCGGCTTTAATGACGACCAAACCCGGTGCTTCATGCCAGCGGGGCTGCATAAGGATATAGCCTTTGCTCATGGTGATCCTTGCGGGCATATTTGATTCAAAGAGGATTGCACTATGCAGGGCCGCTGATTTTTTACCGGAGTATTCAAAGTTCATAGTACAGGTTTGATCGGCGCCAGTCGTGTAGATCTGCCCCGAGGCTTTGATCTTCTCCGGTTTTCCCAAAAGTAAATAGGCTAAAAATGCGGGATAAATACCGATATCCAGAATAGATCCTCCCCCGAGATCCATATTGTACAGCCGGCTGAGCGGATCCACCGGAGCAGAGAAGCAGAACTCCGCTTCCACCTGTTCGACCTCACCCATTTCACCACTTTCCACGATTTCCAGGACCTTAAGCATTGATGGAATGAACCGGGTCCAAAGGGCTTCCATAAAAAATGTCTGATTATGGAGGGAAGCGTCCACCATCATCTGTACTTCCTTCCGGTTGAGGCTGGCTGGTTTTTCGCAAAGTACAGCAATTCCATTTTCGAGACAAAGCAGGGTCTGATCGAGATGAAAGGTATGGGGAGTGGCGATATACATAATATCTATTCCGCCTTCGAGAATCAGAGACTCATAAGATTGGTAAGGAGTCGCGTTTGAGTGACGGCTTCCGAAAGCAATTGCACGATCCAGCGATCGCGAAGCCACAGCTACCAATTTAGCGTCATCCACCAGGGAAAGATCCCTGGCAAATTTTTCGGCAATTTTGCCGGGTCCTAAAATGCCCCATTTTACCTTTTCCATACTAGGCACAATGTACACATTTGGTGGTTCCGGGCATTAGTGCTAATCGTTGAAACGGAATTTGACTGCCACATCGTTCGCATTGACCAAATTCCGCTCCGGAGGTCAACTTTCTTAACGCAAGCTGCATGGCATCCAAATCAACCCGGGCCGTTCTCAGCGCCGCCTCCATCACACTTTTATTATTGATCGCATCCATGCGACTTACCCGGCCAATTGCATTTTCAGGACTAATCGGTTGGGTCATATCCTGCATACGCTCAATTTTCTTAATGGTCCGTTCTATCTTTGATTTGAGTTTACTAATTAATAAATCTCTTTCTTTCGTCGACAGGCCCATATAATTATCTCTGTATAATAAAGGAGCCCCGCCATAATTCTTTCTGACTGCTCAAAACCATTTGGTAAACACCTTCCGGCAATTCTGATACATCTATACTCCGGGCAGAAAAAGCTTTTCTATTTAATACGAGAATACCCAATTGATTAAACACTTTCAGATCAACATTATCTTCAGGTATATTGATCATCTGAATCTTCGCATGGGCCGGATTTGGAAATAAACCCAACCGTGAAAACTGCTGACGCTCGACCAGGGACGTCGAGACATTAAATCCATTGAAAAATCCCAGCATCGACAAAACGGCCGGTATAACGCAATCGCCATGGTCCCCGGCAGGGAAAACATCAATGGCCATTACATCGTCTGCACCGTTGCTGTTCATAAATTCTTCAGCTACCACACTATTCATAAAAGGTACCTGATCGTCTGCAGTACAATAATACATACGCAACGGAAATTGAGGTACCCAATCATAATTATCATTGTCCTTCAAGGCAACATTAACCGGATGGGATGTATCACCCAGGATTTCGGTTAAGTAGTCCTCCTGAAATAATAAACTAGGTATGCTGACACCAAAATCATTTGTCAACTGTTCGATCAAAAAATCATTTAATTCACTTAAATCTATATTGCCCTGAAAAAAATCATTGATCATGCCAATAAATTGGGGTTTAAAGGCCTGCTGCAAAGAATCATAAAGATTGCCATAGATTTCCTGATAACCCAGCAGGGTGTACGCTACATAAGCTGGAAAAAAATACTCGATACTATCCTGCACCGTGATATCGCGCATGATGCCAGATATACTGTATGGTCCTGACATCGGAGCAGCGGCAGTGATAAACAAATCATCGGTCTCCCGATCCTGTAATGCGCGGGCCATCGCCATGGCACCATGTCCTCCCTGGGAATAACCGGTCACAAATATCTGCTCCATGCTTTTAAATCCTTCCTGGCTTGCCAAATCTCTTCCTGCCAGGAGCAGATCGATACCGGCAGAAGCTTCGGTGGCAGCATGCACATAGGGGTGAAAGCCCCGGCTATCTCCCAGGCCCAAATAGTCGGCTGCTGTGACCACATATCCCTGACCGGCAATAGACTTCACCAATAATGCCTCGTTGTTGTTCCGGGAAGGCACGTCTTCTGGTCCATCGGTAGTACCATGTTGATAAGCCAGGATTCGAACAACGCTTGTATCATCCGGTAACACGACCAAACCAGAAGCAGTATCTGGCAGGTTGTCTGTTCCGTTGGTGAGATAATCAACTTTAAATATTCTGACCCCGTTTAATGCCGGCACACTCGTGAGTGCAGTAAGCTGATTCTGGGTCAGTTCTTCAATTTCCTGATACGATATCAGGCTTTGGCCCGAGGTGGTCAAGGCACAAAGAAACAATCCGGACAGAACAAAGAGACTACCTAATGAATCGTAAAAACGCTTTATCATAGAAAATATTTGGCTAATAAATTAAGATGGATATATAAAAGGGAACGTCAGGGAATAACAAAAGTTGGATATCATTTAAAATAAATATCACGCGGAAGTCAATTTGGCGAGTTGATAATGTTTGATGACGTTTGCTTTGTCGATCTGATCCTTGTCCAGACTGGTCAGGTTCCCAAGCAAAAGTTCGATCGTTGCGCCTGCCACTTCACCGACCCAAATAGACATCTGCTCCTTCATGGTACTGGTTGAGCTATGCATTTTAGATAGAAATTTGTCTACCTGGGCCTTGATGAATTGTTCATATCGGACAGCTGTTTCCGAAAAACCCAATTCCGCCAACGAAAATAAAAACCGGTTGGCATTGAGCGATTGCAGATCTTCGAAGATGTCTTCGATATCATCATTTACTTCGGTAATAAGATCGAATTCGGTCCACTCCGAAAATTTTAATTGTTGATTAAGTGCCGGATTCCGCCAATAGATAATCCGGCGCATCAGCCGGACATCACATGATTTAAAGCAGTAGAGATCTTCCAAACTGTATTTAAGGGGAGATTTGCCAGACCGTAAATCCAGTTCGCGACTCTGATATCTGTCAATTTCTACCGTCCAGGTACGTTGTTGATTAGGACTTAAGCCAATGAGATCGAGATTCCGGTAGATTTCTATCCAATAAGGTTTTAAATGGGATAAACTGATATCCCAATTTGTTTCCAACTGATGATCCAAAGCATAAATGGCTTCCTGAAGAGTCAGAAGGGAATCAAATAATTTATCTCTATCTTCCTGTTCAGCATACTGAAGCAACCAGGGGAGCCGGCGGTAATGAAACAATTCCAGAATTTTATTACGATTCGATTCTTTATTTTCCGGCATGCTTATCTGGTTCTATTTTAGAATTCCTTTTTCCGACAACAATTGAATGACCCTGACCCCGGGAAATTCGGAAATACCTTTGTCCTCAAATCCTTGCGGTAATTTTGAGAGGAACAATGCATTTAAGATTGCCTCCTCGGTACTTTCAACCGTTGCCAGAAAAAGAGGAGATATATTTTCATTATTTAGAATTTCCCTGGCACTAACCGGATCTTTTGCCTGATAAGGTTCGAGATTCTTTTCATATGTACTGAATGCAATCACATAGTCACCGCTTCCATTAGAAGCAAATCCACCGGTGCGGGCCAACCCCAGCATGGCACGCTTAGCCAATCGCTTTAAATTCCGGCTGTCCAGCGGAGCATCTGTTGCCACGATGATCATACATGAGCCATCTGCATTCTCTAGCTGCCTCTGATAAGGATAATTATCTAACCATTGTCCTACCGGAGCACCACTAATTTGAAGCACACCACCAAAATTCGCCTGTACCAATACTCCAACCGTGTACCCTCCCAAAGATTCAGGCAGCGAACGCGATGCAGTTCCAATGCCCCCTTTGTATCCAAAGGCAATAGTTCCTGTTCCGGCCCCTACGCTGCCCTCTGTCACCGGACCACCCTCCGCCGTTTCGATAGCCTGTATTATATGCTTGGTAGTGACATGCATGCCCCGGATGTCATTCAAAAATCCATCATTGGTTTCTCCGACCACGGCATTGACAGAACGTACATTTTCATTTCCCTGAAGAGAAAGCGTGTATTGTACCAGCGTCTCTACTGCTCTTCCCACACTCAACGTATTTGTCAAAAGTATCGGCGTCTCCAAATTTCCCAATTCCTCAACCTGGGAATATCCTGCCAACTTGCCATAGCCATTTCCGATATAGATGGCTGCCGGTACTTTGTGTTGAAATATATTTCCTTCATGCGGCAGAATAGCGGTAACGCCGGTACAAATCGAATCGCCGCTGAGGACGGTCGTATGACCTACTTTTACCCCTTTCACATCGGTAATAGCATTTAATTTTCCCGGAGAAAAAATTCCGGTTTTGATCCCTAAATCCCTCACTCTGTTCTGGGAAAAAGCAGAAGGTAACAGTCCGAATGTCAACCAGATCTGCAAAAAACAGAAAATGACTCTGACCGGTGATAATTTCATTTAAATAAAATCAAATGTCGAAATATAGATCGGTTTGGATTGAATGTAGTTCAAAGTGTACTCTGAGGCCTTATCAGGAATGGCCAGGATGTTAATTGAGGCATTGTCGACGAAATTACTCATTAATCCATGTCTTCCGATTTTGAGTAGTTTTTGGTAAAGCGGATCCCTTTTATCCAACCAGATTAATCCTGCTTTAAGCGAGAAATAATTTAAGACAGATTCAAATAACTTCACCAAATCAGATTCACGTCCCTCCTTGACATAAAATCCCTCGAAAGTCAAAAATTTAAAATTATTCGGATTAAAAACCGACCGTACGAATGGTAGATATGGCACGAATCGCAAGAAAAATCCACCTAGTTTTCCTGGAATATTTTTGACCACCCAGGTTGCTGGATGTACCTGGCAACCGGCAATTATTTCGCCCTTTTCCCTGAGGATAAA
>JAGQWZ010000180.1 GCA_020436835.1 Saprospiraceae bacterium
ACGATGTCATCAGCATACCGCTCAAAGGGCTTCTCCGGATGATATTTCTCCATCCATTTATCAAAGGCTATATGTAAGTATAGATTAGATAATAACGGACTTATTAATGTAGTCTGACTACTTCCTGGGCTATCCTATCCAGCAACGTCGGCACTCCTAAGTAGCGAGTGCCTCCATCCTTCTTTGGGATACCCACTTGTTTGACTGCCTGTGAAAAATAACTGCCAGAACTCAGCCGGTTCCATAGCTTGTACAGTTCCTTACCTGTATGTGATTCCAGATAAGACCAGTCCATACCATCTGCTCCCCCTGAGCCCCGTTTCGCTTTCACCCGTTTATAGGCCTGCCAAACCATCAGTTTTGTGATGGGTTGTGATTTTGTCGCATAGTAATCAATCATCCCTTCTTAAGGTTGTTTCTTATTATTTTGACTAAATATGCTCAGCCCTTCGATCCAGTATCATTACAACACTTTCTTCTCTACTATGACTGAGTCTGACTTCGATACCTCACTCACATCCCTAAAGTGTCTGCTTCTTATCTGCAGGCCATACTGCCTTTCGGCAGGCAGGCCTGTTTCCATTTTGCAGATCGGTATCGTTCTCACTTGTTCCAATTGACAGCCTACCTATAGTTCCTGCTCATTTAATCCCGGGTTCCACATAGCCACTAATTTGGGTCACGCGCTATGCTCTGTCATATCCACAAACGTAGGATATTTCTGAACCACTAAATTCGCCTTTCGAGGCTTCATCATGAGTTCACTCTCGTTCAGCTCCTATAGGCTCACCTACAGAAATCCCAGTTTCCGTTTTTCCTTATCGCTCACCACTAATTATGTTTCCATATCAGCAGCATAAGGTGGTTTGACAAGTTAGCCCAAAACTTCCTCGTCGAGAGGCCTTTTCTCATCTGTCAATTAGTTCGACTTTCACCTCTGAAAGTCCTCAAGTCACACACGTTTAGAACATAAAAGCTGTAGCCGTTACTAGTGTAAAGTCTCGGCGATACCCAGCGGCCATCCCGATAGGGTGGCTGATGTGGTGATCGCATGTTAGCCACAGGATTTAGAACAAAGTCTCCCAATTCACATAGCTTGAGACAGTTAAAATTGCAGAGAATAAAACTAACAAAGTTACGATCCATAAGATGGTGTAAATTATTAGACGATTCTCTACAAAAGACATCTCGTACTTAAATTCTTTGTCATCATCCAAAATCTGATCAATATCTTTCTCAACTAATAGATCCCTATATCTACTTTTTATATTATTATATTTACGATTCAACCTCTTCTTTTCCATCCTTAGATTCCAAAATGAAAATATGAGGAAAATTGCAGAAATAGCTAAAAATGAGAAACTTAAAATAGTTGCATCCTTGGAGAAGACATCCACAAAATTGCCTGTGCTTAAAATTCTCAGTATAAACACAGAAACAAAAAATGATACATATGTTAATATGCTTCTCTGATAATTTCCTAAATATTTTTCAACAACCTCACTGGATTTCTGAGAGATCCAACTTAGCTCATTGAAAACCTTACTTCTTATTTCCAGATATCTCCCGACATTCTCTTTCAGATATGTTTTATAACTCGACTTAATTGAAATTAGGATATTCTTATCAAGTTCAAGTATATTGTTGTTTAAATATATCGATAATATATTTCTAATAAGACCTAGCTTATCGGTCAAGTTTCCTTTTGACGAATACCCCCAATCGTAAAGTGAATAATAAGTACTTGAGCATTTGATGAAATCTTTGTTGATTTCCATAACACCCTCAAATGTTTTATAGCCCGTAAGTTTATAGTGTAATTTATTATCGACGATTGAGGTAATATCAAAAATTGAAATAATAGAAAATAGTGCTTTCAGAATATCAAGCTTGTCTGTGATCGGATTATTTTCTTCAGGTCTTTTAATTAATTGAAACCAACTGGGAGCAAACGGGTAATCTTGATAATTTCCGAAGTGCACCTCTTCGTTTGATATTCCTTCATCAAAAGCTTGCATTTCTTGCATATCCGATGAAAAGTGAATTCCCTTGGTTCGAAATGATATGAAATTGGGTTCCCGTATTACAAAATGAATCTTCTGGCAGTTTCTGAGCATTGGGGATAGTGCCTTTAAGAGATCAATCGACTTGATATTCCGCCAAAACATTTGAAACTGTGAGAGATTATATACATTAAGTACATTGTCATTCGAATGTTTATTTATCAACAATGAAAATTTAATATTCTCTCCTTGCTCAAAGTATTGATCCTCTTTCTTAGTCGCAGCTATGAATTTATCAATTTCATTTTTTGAAGAGAGCAAAATAGCGGGATTCTCTTCTATTTTCAATACCAATTCAAAGTCATCATCATCTGGAATTAATGAAAGATATCTCCCAAGCAAAGTGCTATCCAGATTGGGAATTTGTGAAATATCATACCTTATTAGAAAGGTGGTAATTCTCTCATCAATGACAGGATCTGTAAGGGGTGGGAATAGTTGAGTTGTTCTACCAGTCAGGTCCATTATTCTGGAGTGTTTTGTTTCTCGAATCTATCGTATCCTGCATCGGTTCTAATTTTTATGTACTTTATCCCTTCTGCATCTTTTTCTGATTTGATCATATTAGATAAATTTTCAATATAGTCTTTCAAAACCAGGTCTACTTTATCATTTAGGGGTATTCTGTTGACCTTTCTCTTTTGTATTTCATCCTTCTGAATGTTGAATCGAGAATCAAAATGCCATTTTTCGGGTAGGTCGGCAGCTTTTGCAATAATATCATTGATTGGAAGATCTTCATTGATTGGAGTGTAATTTCTAAGAATTTCATCGATATATTCTTCCAGTGCAAATTCTACCTTATTTCTATAGTAACCTATCGTACTGTTTCGTAAAATTGTATGGTCTGCTGGGTAATCTTTTTTGATTTTAGTTAATACCTTTCTGTCCAATATGTCTAAGGATGTTTTCGTATTGTGGCTGTCGGTATATGTCTCCTTTAGCTCGAGGTAATCATCCCACCAGTACCGCGCCATTCTACTTGTTGTATCATAAACAAAAATTTCGAGTGGTATATCATTGGCGTTGAACTTAACAAGAAAGGCTTTGAATATTCTCTTTTCCCATGGAAGTCCATTCTTAAGAGTAAAATCTTCATCGTCCAAAAACTTATTATGATCTGCCTTACTTAATATGATTGTCTTTGATTCATTATTATGTAAAAGGGCCTGAAATAGGCTCCCTTTCTGTATCGTCACATCGAGATGAGCAATCCGCTGTTGTGCTTCGATTTCAACTTCGAGCAATCTTTTTGCATTGATTTCAGCTCCAGCTTGAAAGTCATCAGTTAAAAATTTATTCAGAGCAGTCCTAACTTCAGTAGTATCACTTCTGAATTGAAATTGCCTTCTATTTGTGCTCGTTGTTATTTCATGAATCAACCTCGTAGTATAATTCATTAGATCTTGACTCTGATCTTGGATAGTTATTTCTCCGATCTCATTTAGCGCATGATCGATTTGATGTAATGACGTTGATACTAAGTTCATATTTTAGATTATCTTGTGGCTAACAAAAAACGGATATATTTTCCCGTCTGAAATACCGGTCTGCATACTCCGCCAACAGTGTCGTATCCATGTCAACTTCCTCCCCGTAATGCCGCTACTGCCAAGTTAAACAATTTAACCAATTAAACATTCCAAACACGTAGCTTTTGTAGTCAGGGACCGGATGGATGAACCAGACCGGCTTACAGCGTCATCATTTTCCAGGTTGATTGTTCGCCATCGCCGGAATTCCGCCGGTCCTTACCTACCGGAACTCCGGCGCGTGTCGTAACTTAAGCCTTTAATCAATCTACCACCAATGCAAGCCTTCCTGATCGCACTCTCCTTATCCATCTGCTTCATTACCCCGGGCCGGACCCAGGACTCCCTGTTTGCCAACCGGGTCTGGGCCGGAGATTTTATCACCGAACCCACTACCCTGCACTGCGCCGGCTTTGAATGGAAGATCCGGGGCGATGCCAATCGCAATGCCATGGTCGAAGTGCAATACCGGGAACTGGGAACCACCGGCTGGTCACCGGCCTTACCCCTGCTACGCATCGGAGGAGAAAAAATCTACGGCCACGGTCAGCGCTGGATCTATGCGACCCCGCCCATGTTTGCCGGCAGCATTTTCAACCTGAAAGAAGCCACCGAATATGACTGCCTCTTCCGTATGACCGATCCCGATGGGGTCCTGGGGGAAAACCCGGAGGTACGGGTGGTCATCAAAACCAGAGCGGAACCCAAACCCTACACGCAGGGAAATACCTATCATGTGTACCCGGTGGGTTATGAAGGGGAAAAGATGGAACCGGCATTCACCGGCCTGAACGAAGCATACTATGGCGGTGGAAACGGCGGTGACTGGTGGCTGGTACCGGAACCGCGGGTAAAACCCGGTGATGTCATTTTAATGCATGCCGGACTCTATAAAGGGGATCTGCTGGATTATGTCGATCCACTGGCGCTGAATTTCCACGGTGCCTACGTGCTTACCCAAAAAGGTACCGCCGAAAAGCCCATCACCATTAAAGCCGCCGGCGATGGGGAAGTCATCTTCGATGGTGCCGGCTCTTACCGGTTATTTGACGTCATGGCAGCCGACTACCACCTTTTTGAGGGACTGACCATCCGCAATACCCAGATTGCCTTTTATGCCGGTCTGAAACATGTCAAGGGCTGCTCCGGACTTTCGGTAAAAAATTGCAACATCGAGGATGTAGGGATCGCAGTGATGACCCACAGCGAGGAGTCGAAAAATTTCTATATCGCCGACAATACCATGGTAGGCCGGCATGATCCGGATACCCTGCACGGCTGGTACGGTTTCGAAAATCCCACTCCGCTCAGTTCCTACTACGCCATCAAGGTATATGGTCAGGGCCATGTGATTTGCCATAATGACATCTCCTTTTTTCACGACGGCATTTGTATCGACACCCACGGACTGCCGGAAGACGATCAGGACCAGAAATGTGTGTCCATCGATATATATCGCAATGATATTTTTAACATGTCGGACGACTTTATCGAAACGGACGGCGGCGTACATAATATCCGGGTCTTTGAAAACCGGGGATTTAATTCCTACCATGCCGGCCTCAGTGCACAACCGCTATTTGGTGGCCCGGCTTATTTTATCCGGAATATATTATACCAGGTGACCGGCACCACGCTAAAGTTTACCATCCGGCCCGCCGGCCTGCTGGTCTACCACAATACGTTTTGCACCAACACCTCTTTTGTCTCCGCT
>JAGQWZ010000181.1 GCA_020436835.1 Saprospiraceae bacterium
ACTCCTCATCTAGAAAGTGTTTTCTTCCATTACAATTGAATTCAATTCTGAATTATTCGCTAGGGTATAGCCTAAAAATAACGGGCTCTAGCGACTAGGGACTTGTAAATACTGCTGCTAGATAACAATCAAATAACGGGCTCTAGCGGCTATGGACCTTTAGTTCTCTTTGTGCCTCTCAAGTGTTCCGGGAACCATTAAATTTCTGGCCTCTAGCCAACAATGTGATAACGGGCTCTAGCGGCTATGGACGGTTAGATGACTCCTCATCTAGAAAGTGTTTTCTTCCATACAGTGGACCTGTAAATACCGCTGCCAACTAACATAAAAATAACGGGCTCTAGCGGCTATGGACCTTTAGTTATCCTTGTGCCTCTCAAGTGTTCTGGGAAACATTACATTTCTGGCCTCCTGCTAACAATGTGATAACGGGCTCTAGCGGCTATAGACTTGTAAATACCGATGCCATCTAACAATCAAATAAAGGGCTCTAGCGGCTATGGACCTGTAGTTATCCCTGTGCTTCTTAAGTGTTCCGGGAACCATTAAATTTCTGGCCTCTATCCCAACAATCAAATAACGGGCTCTAGCGGCTAACAACCCTTCTAACCAATCGCCCCACTCTGCAACATCGATTCATCAATAGTTACTCCAAAAATGCACCCACCCGCAGCATAAATTTGCATAGGACAAGATCAATTCAACCGGAAGTAGGCAAAACGGGATTGTTCTATCTTCTTTTATACTTGTCTTCAAATGACAAGTGTTGGCATCTGACACACTTTATCCCTTCGCGTTAATCCCTCAGATCCGTTCTCCCAATGAGCAAATCTACAAGGGTATAATCTTTACGTAATTTTCACTATGTTAGCTATAACATTATAGACAAATTCAAAAACGATTTATGCCCCTTCCTAGACCAGTAAAATTCTGCTCAATTTGTGCATCCGAGTTAGCTGGTCGGTCAGATAAAATATTCTGTGGCAAAAAATGTAAGAATGAATATCATCGAAAACGGAAACTGCAACGCCTGCCATTCACCTACCCAATAGATAATATCCTACATCGAAATTGGGTAATACTCACTGAACTTTATGAGGAAATTGGAAAATCAAAATTCTTTGTACCCAGGTCCAGCCTGGAAAAATCAGGATTTCATTTCAATTATTTCACAACACGATCAGTAAATTCTAAAAACAAAGAATATTTCTACATATATAACTATGGCTGGATGTTCTTTAGCATTAAAGAGGTGATGGTCGTTAGACTGAAGAACCCAAAATGATCTCTCTCGCCATCCATTATCTAGTTTAGTCGCTCTAAAATAAATGCCACATCCTGTCCCACATATTGTGCCCGTCCTCCCTCTATGCGCAGATTTGGAATCTTAAATACAATCATATTTCCCTGGGAATTCAATTCTTCTTCGCTAATCCAGCGTCCACTCCAGGTATGGAAGATCTTAAGTCGGTACCTTCCCGGTAGCTGGTCAGAAATCCGGACCAACTCACTGCTTACATCGGTCTCCGGATTAACCACCCAACCATAAATCATTTGATCACTGGTCATTGCAAAAGCGTCCAGACCTCCTGAAATACTGTCCACCACATGAACATTGGTAAGTGTATTCCAGGGTATTGCCTCCTTAAAGCGGGAAATCGACCGCATCTGATTGCTTACTATGACGTCATTCATAAAGCCGGAAAAAGCCCACCAAAAGGGAGTCATTGCCGAACCATTTGCCATAGTGACCCACAATGCATTGTGAAACTGGGCTAGATAACCGGGCATCGTCGGCTCATAAAATGTATGATTCCATCCGGTCTCGCCAATAATCGCTGGCTTAGGATAATTATTCCAAAGTTTTGATATTTCCCCGGCATAATTCAGATAACTGAATCGCAATGGATGGGTGTCGGATGAATCAATATCTCCTTCCCTGATGATTGGAAATCCCTGGGCTTCATAGATCTCTCTTGAAGCCAGGTCAAATATCTGGTATCCTTCGTGCCAGTATTCACGAATGCCTCCACTCCTAGTGCCGGTGGTTAAGTGCCCATAAGGATCGTGCTGCTTAAAATAATCATGCACTTTCTGTCCCCACTCTGCTGCTATGAGACTATCCCCGGAAACCCATCCGTCGGTTCCATTTACTTCATCCACTATGAACCAGATGCCCATAGAACGGCTATATCCCCAACGGGCTATGAAGTACCGATACAATTTTTCCTGATAATCCCAGGCCAATTTATTTCGATAAAAATCGCGTGCATCACAAATCACCCGGTACGGGTTTGTATGCCATCGACGATTACCTCCCGGCCAGACGGTTTCCGATAAGTATGCATGAAACCAGAGATTAAGACTTAAAATCAACTCCTTTTCCTCACACATTTCCAGGACTTCGTCCAAACGGCCACATAAATTCTGATCATACCTGCCCAATCCACTTCCCAGGGTTTCCAGAGGCGTTATATAGGTACTAATAAAATTCAATCCTAAATCCTTGAGTGCATCAAGATTCTCTTCGGTAATATTTCCCTCATTGAAGGCGGCATAGCTGTCATTATACCAGAATCCCACACCATAGAAAGGGGTACCGTCCGCATATTCGAGATACCTCTGATTTTCAGACACCCTGATTGGTCCATGAAGAGGTGATTCAACACAAACAAATGATCTGATAGAATCCAATAGCAAAGAATCCCGGTCTTCCACACTCAACTGGTATTTCCAGGTACCGGGTTCATTTGGTGAAAACCGGACCATCCAGGTGTTTCTCCAACTACTGTAATTGTAAAATCCGGGTATTTTCCAATGCTCACCCGAAGGGCTGGTGAAAACCGCATCTAGCTTTATTTCATCCGGATCATAGGGGTTTATATAATCTGCATTAAAATGGAGCCGAATTTCAAATTTATTAAATTTGGCTACCGTGTCAGCCTGTGGATCTATCGTTAAAAAATGAGGCGTACAAAATGAGTAAAAAGGAATGAGCAAAAATAAGATCAACGGATTTTTCATGTCAATTAATTTTCATAATCACTAAAATACCAGCAAGTGATTTAAAGTCACCTATGCCTCCTGAAGCAGCGTCAGAAGTTTACGGTCGAGCTTGTGGCCATACCAATCTTCATAATCCACATCCTCACGACCTGAATTAATAATTCCAAAAGAGCCGTCAAATTCCCATAATGCAAATCCGATATCGTGCTCACCCAGTATTCCAATCACATCTTTAAACCAGGCGAGAAATACATCATGAGGAGTTTTGTTCCAGCATCCACATTCTCCACAATGTACGCCAACACCTTGATTGGCTAATTCTATCCAGGGCTTGTACATCTCTACCAGCATCTCTCTACTTAAATATTCATCACCGACCTGGCCTGGCCATTTAGGCTCAGGAAGGCTATCCATTTGTTCCTCCTTAAAAACCCAGGGAGCTTTATAGTGTGAGATAATTCCCGGATTATATCCCCGACAACTCTGAGCTACATCCAAATCCATAATCTCCGGTATTACATCTCTTCCTACATTATTCCCATCAGCAATAATCAGATGATTTGGGTTCTGACCGCGTATGGCTTCGGAAGCCCGAAGTACCAGATTTCGATATAGTTCACCCGGAACGGCCGACCTGCGAGAATGCTGGTCATTCATATCTTCCCGCATGCAGGGTTCATTTAATAAATCAAAACTGATCTTCTCAGGGGAAATGTCCTTGTAGCGTTTAGCCCAAAATTTCCAATGTCGGCAGAAATCATCCAATGCCTCCTCATCCTTCCACAGATTATAAGGTTCCTGAAATCCTGCGTTAACGCAAAAACCCGGCCCACGATGTAAATTAAGACTGACATGAAGACCGTACCTATGAGCCTGAAATACTAATTCATCCACTTTTTCAACCGCCCGCTTGTCAAACTTACAGACTCTTTTGGGTTCAATTGGCTTTGAACGGTCAAACTTAATATAAGAAGGATATGCCATTGGTATACGTACAAAATCGAACCCCCAATCCGACATCCATTTGAAATATTCTTCTTTTGTACCATCTCGAGCCCGGCTGGGATCAGGTGAAAAGAAATCCAATAAATTAAATCCTTTCCATTTGGGCAATTTGTTTTTCCCGGCAGGAGTAGATCCAGTACTTTCAAAAGGGTTTAATAACACCGCCGCACTTGTCAGCGTTGATTGAGTAATAAAATCCCTTCTATTCATTCCTTTGGACATAGTGTGACGATTTTATTTTCCGGAATATGTGAAAAAATGTGAAGAAAACAAGTGATCTGCATCATTCCTTTTCAGGAGATGTCCCGGTAAAGAGGTCTGGTCAAACATGTTGGTCCACCTCCTCCTTTCATGGATATTTCCTCACCGCGATAAGTGATAACTTTGCAACCATGGTCTTCTAATGCCTGACGGGTTTTGGGATTCCCCTCCAGCATTAAACAAAGACCTGGTGCTAATGCCAAAACATTACAGCCCATACTGTCAAACTCGGAATCGGGAACTTCAATAAGCGTGAATGACTTTTCCAGCAATAGCTTACGAAAAGCAATCGGCATCAATGGGGAGTACACAACCGCCAGTTCATGATCGACCGGACTAAAGACGGACATCAAATGAAAGACATCTTCCTTGCCTTGATAATGAGGTAAATCAACCTGAATAATCGAAACACCAAGGGGCTTCAGTAACGCAGCCAATTGCCTGATCCCGGAAAGATTAGTCCGGTAGGAGTATCCGACCGCGAGGGTATTTCGATTAATCCAGGCCACATCACCCCCTTCCAATGTTCCTGGTTTCCGGATGATTCCCAGGATAGGTATCTCTACCTGACGTGCCAACTCCCCAATTGCTGCGGGTTCAGCAGCCCTTGCCTCTTTTCCCATGTTACAGAGGATAAGCCCGGCATCAGTCATAATTGCTGCATCGCGGCAATAGATTGAATCCAGAGTAGACTCATTGTCTTCGGGTAGGAAAGATAGAACAATGTCCTGTTTCTGTAAAAGCGACTGAAATTCCAGATACTCAGTTTCTGCAATGGAATAGACCGGGGCTGATAAAAATCTAAGTGCCAGCCACTCATCCTCTATTTTTTCCGGAGACTGGAAGGCAGATTTTGCCGACTTTAGAATTAGTGATTTTATTTTTCCGGTCTCAGAATGAGCAGTTAATTGGGACATATCCAGGAGTTAATTTCACTCAAATTCTCGATCAATTCTGATTGCCTCTTGCAGATAATATCTTATCAGATCAAAATCCTCTTCTGTGAGTTTATCAAAGATGCGGGTAGCAACCTGCTTACGGTCTCCAAGATCAAAATATTGGTGATCGTTTAATAAATTGCCATTGCATATTCCCATCATAACTCCTTGCATCTTAACCTTTCCCCAGGGAATTGATGCAGGCCATAAAAAACAAACGCGACGATTGCGAAAATAATAGGGTACATTATAAGATAGACGCTCCTGGACATCCGGACATGTTTCCAATATTAGCTCACGGAGTGTTTCCACAAGTTCTAATTCTTCTTCCGGAAGAAAATCCAGGAATTCATCAACCGTTCTAAAACCCAACTGCTGTATTTTATTATACCCCATATATTTACCGATGAGAGGGCTACATTACTTCTTCAAAAACTTTATTACTCAGAAGATCCGGCAACTGATACTCCTCTTTACTTTTTGAAGAGTTAATCAACCGGGTGCTGTAATGACTCAATAATAAACTTCTAAAGTCATCTATGAGGACTGGAAATTCCTTGATCAAAGACCGGAAGTCTGCTGAGTTGGATTTCTGTATAAAATGATACATGACTCCCACCGATGCCACTGTTATGGTTCGGTGGAATTTATCACCGGAACCAAAAATGGTATCAAATCTTGAAATTCCTTCACATAAATTTGTGGCAGCCCGTTTAACCCCGAATTTTTTTATATAGAGGTAAGCCAAACGGAGATGTGCCTCATGGGTGAACCACTTGGGATCCATTTTACATGTCTCAAATTCTTCTATAAACTGACTATCCGACAGGGAATAATGATCCATACGAAAACATTATAAAATTAATCATCGGTAAAGGTAGAAGAAAGCAATCTAAATGGCGGTAGTGTTTTTTAAAATATCGATCATCGTACCAATTGACCACTAATTTCCAGGAGTCTCAATTCTGAAATACGGATATTATGCTGGGCATTCACCAGGCGGTTCAGTGCAGTATCGTATGATCGCTGGGCTTCATTTAATTCTAAAATAGTAGAGTCTCCAAGGCGAAATTTCTCCAGAGATATTGCCAGATTTTCCTCCGCTAATTCCTTGTTTTGTTCTTCAAAATCAAGCAGTTCTTTGTCAGACAAATATTGATTGTAGGCTTCTGTTAATTGCGAATGAAGTCTCACTAATAAGTCTTCCTCTTGCTTTTCTAAACCGTGGGTATTCACCCGGGCAATCGCCAACTGGTTATGGCGGTGTTTGCCATCAAGGATGTTCCACCTGGCATTAAAGCCGACGTTGAGTGATGCATTTTGATTAGATAAAATAAAATTTGCATTGGTATTAGTATAGAAAAAACCCAAAGTTGAACTGAAACCAACCTGTGGCTTGCGGGTGGCTTCAATTTCCCTTTCCGAGATCAGGCTGATGTCGTGAAACTTTCGAAGTAAGATTACATCCTGATTTTTCTCGTCGACTGTTTGCATTAATTCAGGTAGAGAATAATCAGCATTAAATACCACTTCTTCTTCAACATCAAAATCAATATCCAGTTCCCGGTTTAACAGCCCATTCAGACGGATCTTGGCATTTTTAAAATCATTATTTGCGATAGCTCTTTCGCTAAGTTGTGCATTCAAGTCCGTCTTGGATTGGAGAAAATCTATCTTGGAGCCTTTACCTACATTCCACCTTTCTTCTGTGATGTTCAGACGATCTTCATAATATTTAATGACCGTATTGAGAAAATTAACTCTTGCCTTAAGACGCATGACATCGTAATACGATTGTATGATTTGACTTACCAGATCCTGGATCGCTATTTGTGTCTCTATACTGCTGGCATTGCTAAGCTCCTTCAATCGATCAAATGTAGCCTGCATTCTTCCCCCATCATAAACTGTCCAGTCTAATCCCAGACTAACATTTGGGGCAAGACTCCGGCCAAAACGGTCAACCACCCTGCCATCCAGGTAATTTTGTTGTACCCTGTTTACAGTCGCTCCGGCATTTGCATTCAGATCCAAGACAGGTCCGAAACCTGCATTTGATCGATAAACCTGCATTTCTGTGGACTGTTGCTCGACCCGGGCGACTTCAATACCCAGATTTTGAGCCAATCCCAGATTGACCGCTTCCTCTAAAGGAAGAAGTTCCTGAGCAGATATACCAGTACCGATAAAAAAAAGGAGAGTGAATAAATGAAAAGTACGAATCATCAAAATGTTACTCGGTTTCAGACCCAAAGCTAAAATCTGGTTTATTAAAAAATCTTGGTTCCCTACAAGTCATTCCTCAGGCAATGTTTTCTGCCAGTACTTCTATGCGTTTTCGTCTTTCATAATTTTTAGCTCGCGACAAGTAGGTGTACATTGCCGGGATTACATACAATGTCAAGACCAAGGAGAACAACAATCCACCCATCACGACGATCCCCATGGACATCCTGCTCGCTCCGGCTGAGCCCAATGCCAAAGCTATGGGCGTCGCACCCAGGACAGTGGCGAGTGTAGTCATAATGATTGGTCGCATCCTTAATGTTGCTGCTTCGAGCGCGGCGTCCCGGATAGGCTGGCCTTTTTCCCTCAATTGATTGGCAAATTCAACGATTAAAATTCCATTTTTTGTGACCAGTCCCACCAACATGATGATTCCGATCTGGCTGAAAATGTTGAGTGTTTGATCAAATAACCACAAGGAGAAAACGGCTCCTGCTACAGCCAGGGGCACGGTCAACATGATTATAAACGGATCGATAAAACTCTCGAATTGGGCAGCCAGGATCAGGTAAACCAGGATCAATGCCAGTAGGAAAGAAAAGATACTACTGTTTGAGCTCTCCACGAAGTCACGCGAGCTCCCAGTCAGTTCCGTTCGTATGGTGGGATCATCAAATTTCGCCCGGGCTCGATCCATGGCTTCGATTCCGTCAGAAATGGTTTTACCTGGTGCCAGACCTGCCGACACGGTGGCAGAAAGCCAACGGTTGTAATGATATAGTTGCGGTGGACTGCTTTCTTCTTCTGCAACTACAATATTGTCAAGTTGGACTGGAACCCCCTGGTTATTTTTTACATAAAGTGACTTTAGATCGATTGGCTCATCCCGGTTACTCCGGTCAAACTGTCCAATGACCTGATATTGGCGGCCATTCATATTGAAGTATCCGAAGCGTTGCCCGGCAAATGCCAATTGCATTGCTGTCGCCACATCTGCTACCGAAACTCCCATGCTCTTTGCTTTCTCCCGGTCAATGGATATCTGCAATTCAGGTTTGTTGAATTTTAAATCCATATCCACCACCGTAAAAGTGGGATCATCTTCAACCTCGGCTAGAAACTTAGGCATGTACTCTCTGAGTTTTTCAAAATCAGGAGCCTGGATCACATATTGTACCGGCAATCCTGCCCGCTTATTCAATGCGATGGTCGGCCGTTCATTTGCGAAGGCTTTAGCATCCGGCATCTCTTTAAATTTCCTGTTCAAATATTGGGTCAAATCCGATTGTGATCTCTCCCGGTGCTTTGGATCGATAAGAGTTATCCTGGCAAATGCTGTGTTAGCTCCACCAGATCCGCTAAATCCAGGCGAAGTGTACGTCATTACACCCAGATTCTCAGGAATAGAATCCATCATCATTTGAGCAGACTTTTGTACGTAATTGTCCATGAATTCATATGAAGAACCTTCTGGAGTGGTCATATTGGCCCGTAAAACACTGCGGTCATCAAGAGGAGCTAGTTCCGACGGCAATGACTTTCCAATGAAATAGATCATTGAACCTACTGCCAAGAAAATGGGAAATGCCAACCAACGCCGCTTTAAGAAATTATTCAATCCGTTTTTATAGCCCGATTCCATACTCCGGAAAAATGGTTCAGTCATTTCATAGAAGCGGTTTCTCTTGTCCTTCTTTCGAACCAGATATGCATTGAGCATAGGCGTGAGCGTCAATGACACGAATGCAGAAATCAACACTGCAGAAGCCAGGACTACCCCAAATTCCTGGAATAATTGTCCGACAAAACCCTGCATGAAAATAACCGGCAGAAATACGGCGGCCAATGTAATGGAGGTCGATATTATGGCAAACATAATCTCATTAGACCCTTTGATGGCAGCCTGAATAGGATGCATGCCCGCTTCAATCTTTTTATAAATATTCTCCGTCACCACGATGCCATCATCCACCACTAACCCAGTGGCCAACACAATAGCCAGGAGAGAAAGCACATTGATTGAATAACCCATGACATACATGATGAAGAATGTACCAACCAGTGACACCGGAATATCAATCAAAGGCCGCACCGCAATAATCCAGTCACGGAAAAAGAAAAAGATGATCATGACCACCAGTACTATGGCAATAATTAATGTTTCTTTTACTTCTTCGATGGATTTTCCAATAAACACCGTGTAATCAAGAAACTTGTAGATCTTAAGATCCTCTGGTAAGTCCTGTTTAAGGACTACCATTCGACGATTTACCTCGTCAGCGATATCCAGCAGGTTCGATCCCGGCTGGGCGCTGATCGCAATACCGACCCTTGGCACATTATTGATCCTCAGGATACCTTCTTCGTCTTCCGCACCTAAGACCGCATATCCCACATCTTTCAGCCGGATAATCTTCTCTCCAACTGTTTTGATGATCATATTGTTAAAATCTTCCTCCGTGCGGAATCTGCCAATCGTCTTCACCGTTAATTCGGTATTATCGCCCTGGATTCTTCCACTTGGGAGTTCCACGTTTTCACGATCCAACGCAGATTTAATGTCTTGAGTGGTTATATTTTGTGCCGCCATCCGGTCCGGCTCCATCCATAGCCTCATGGCGTACCGCTTCTGACCCCAGATGCGAATTCCACTAACTCCCGGCACGGTTTCAAAACGGGGGGCAATTACATTCTCTGCATAATCGCTCATATCAAGAAGAGAACGGCTATTACTCTCGAGGGTCATAGCCATGATCGATTCACTGTCAGCATCTGCCTTCCTCACCACCGGGAGACCATCAATATCCCGGGGTAAATATCTAGCTGCTTCCGCCACTTTATCCCGTATGTCATTCGCTGCCTGTTCCATCGATATGTTGAGATTAAATTCAACATTTATGGAACTTGAGCCCTGGTTACTGCTGGAACTTATAGTACGAATGCCTTCTACACTGTTGATGGCCTTCTCAAGTGGTTCGGTAATTTCTGCTTCAATAATACTGGCATTCGCTCCGGGATAGGAAGTACGTACCGACACAACCGGAGGGTCGATAGATGGAAACTCCCTTACTCCCAACGTCGTCATCCCGATGGCACCAAAGATCAAGATCAACAGGTTCATCACGATGGCCAGAACCGGCCTTTTGATAGATATGGTTGAGATAGACATATTTCAATAGATTTAAGGAGCTGTCTCTAAGCTGATTACTTCCTGTACAGTTACCGGTAATTTTGGCTTCATGGACATCAAAGCACTAACAATAACTGAATCACCAATTCCAATCCCATCGAGCACCTGAATACTCCGGTCCGTTCGTACACCTGTTTTAACTCCCACTTCTTCCGCGATACCTCCTCTCATCAGGTATACAACTTTGCCCTTCAGGACCGGAACGATCGCTTCCGTAGGAATCATTATGGACTCACGAGAACCCAAGGGAACGCTGACCCGAACAAACATTCCAGGCTTAAGCAAACCAAGCCCATTATCAGTCAGTGCCCTAATTTTCAGCGTCCGCAGGTCTTCATCCACTTTAGGGTCAACAGCCAACACCCGGGCTGAAAATTTATCATCCGTACCATCTACTTCAAATATGACATTCTGCCCTACAGAAATGTCATTGGCATATTTCTCTGGAATTGAGAAGTCGATCTTTACGGGATTTGACTGTACCAACGTTGCAATGCTGACACTGGGTGTGATATAAGCACCTTCACTAATATTCTTAAAACCGATGTAACCACTAAAGGGTGCTCTTACCTCGGTCTTCTCCAACTGTACGTGCAGTAGTTCCTTATCGGCACCTAAGGTGTTTACGCGATTCATTGCCTGATCATATTCTTCTTTACTTATTGCGTCTATGTCCAGAAGTTTTTTCTGCCTGGCCTCTATCTGACTGGCTAACTCTTCCTCGTAATCAATTTTCTTGAGTTGTGCCAACAGGTCCTGATCATTGAGCTTGGCGATAAGCTGTCCTTTCTTCACATAGCTGCCTTCATTGATATGCAGATCCACCAGCCTTCCGGAAACCTCGGCCTTCAACTCCACTTCCTCATTAGGTACGATCGTGCCAGAAGAATAGATCGTATTGTCCGTGACTGTTTCCTCTGCGATATAAATATTCACCGGTAATACTCCTCCGCTCCGGGCAGCAGCTGAAGGTGCGGGACTGGTTTGGGAAGGAGATTGTTCCTGTGCATCCCATACATAGATCTTTAGAAGAACCAATGCTGCGATAATCAGAGTTACTACTATTAATGGACGCATATCTCAAATTGATGATGGGGAGCGATGCCTATTTATTATGTTACCAAACAGTCAAGCAGGAGTATAAATCTTATATTCCTGTTCTCTTGAATAATGCCCCCAATTTAATATTGCAATATCGTCAATACTGGAATATGAATTTTGTGAATAATCTGAAGATTTCACAAAAAAGTCAACTAAATATAAGCCGGTAAGTGCGGATTAGTTTTAAAAAAGAGACCAAATTTCCTTCATGAGCTTGTAAGCCACCATTCCAGTCATTTGATTAAAATCCCGCTCAGGATTATATTCTACCAGATCTGCACCTATCACAGGCACTTTGATCCGATGCAGACAGTTAATCAGCTCCCGGACAGACATACCACCCGGTTCGTAATGCGATATACCCGGCGCATATGCCGGATCAAGGACATCCAGATCCAAAGAAATGTACAGTGGACCCACAAGATCATCAAGCCGATCCGGATCAAAGTCTTTCATTTCCATTACTTGTACCTGATATTTGTCGATTTGGCTCCTTTGGTGATCACAAAGTGTCCTCAGACCGATTTGTTGCAATGATGAGACCAATCCCTGCTCCATAATGCGGGCAAAAGGAGAGGCATGAGAATAATAATTATTTTCGAAGTTTTCATACAGGTCACTATGCGCATCAAAATGCAGTAAATGAATGGAATCGTAGCATTTGGCAAATGCTTCAATGACCGGATACGTGATGTAATGGTCTCCACCCAGCACCAGAAGTTTTGATCCATCCTCAATCAGTGATGTTATTTCCCTCACAATTTGGGCATGAACCAATCCCGGATCCCCGGTTTTGAATATCAGATCACCGCAATCGATCAAATTATGTCCTATTTCAAGATACTGCCCGCGTTCAGTTGAGGGGTTTGAGGCACCTTGACTATGCATCATTCTGATGATCGGTGGTGCTTTTGCCGGCCCTCTCAAGAACGAAGAGTGAGCGTCGTACGGAATTCCCAAAAGTTTATTCATGGCAAATAAATCTGATTATCGATTGGAATGAATATCCAAAATTTGCATCAAAATACACGATATGAAAGATTCTCTGGAACTGTCACTCATGAATTTCATACCATCCTGCCATCGCACCTGGAGAAGCCCTTACAAATGAGTCTTCCTGATGAACTCTCGGAAGAAAAGTTGCCCCTGAGATCCATCTTGGACCCCATCTGACTTTGAAAAAATTCCGGTCCAGTGGAAGGCGCGCTTCCCACCCCTAGTTACAATAAGGATTCACAAGGTCTCCAATCGTATTTCTCTCATAAATCCATATATTTAGCTACTTAAAACCTGACAGATGAGCATGCTGGTCAAAGAGTTTATGAAATCCCCTGTTTCTACATGTATCTTACAATCTGATGTGGGTAAGGTCAGGGACCTTATGCGTCAAAAGGGATTCAGCGCCGTACCGATCGTTGAAATCAAAGGAGAACAGATATTAATCCGGGGGATCGTCACAAATACTGACTTGATGGGAGCATTTGACGATAATGTACCTATCGAGCAGGTGATGAGTTATGGAGTCTATGTCGTTGATCCTGAGTCGACGGCCCAGGAAGCAGCCAAATTGATGATTCATCATAAGATCCATCATCTTCTCGTCATTGAAGAAACCCGTATTGTTGGCATGTTGAGCTCAATGGACTTCGTAAGATTGGTTGGGAATGGATACGGTTCTTAGTCATTCCTACAGCCATCAATTAAAATAATAGGAAAGCTTTAGAACGAGAGCACGGTTCTTGTTTAAGAAATCCCGGGTATCGGAATTATCCGTGTAAACCACAAACAGATCGGAAACCGGAGCATATCGCCACTGAAATCTCACATTTACATTTAAATTCTCGATTTGAGAATTATATTGAACAAAAGTGGTCAAAAATAACTTGTCGGTAAACGTGATATCGAGTTTGGGCCCAAGTAGGAATAAATTCAGATTTCCATACGGGGCAGGAAGAAGCAATCGATTAAATGCAGATATCAATCCCAGACTCCCGTATGGTTGCACCCGATAGTTGCATTCTCCTTCTATCCCAAATCGATCGCCATTGAAATAACCTCCATAGAGAGCAGCAAAAGAATAATTAAAGAGTCTCCGGGCATTGGAGGTATATTCTGCCTGCAGATTCGACCAGGAAAACTCCTCGCCCTCCATCAATGGAGTATCACCCGTATTTGTTGGATCAAAAGGAGCTCGTAACCGCACATAATCATTACTAAAACCAAATGAAAATTGACTTCTACTCAACCATTGAAATCCATAATCTAAATTGAAGACTCGATCGGTAAGTAGCCCGTCGAGGTCAAAAAACAAATCTAATTTCGCAGTTGGGCCATGGTTGGCAATTTTAGATTCAGCCGGGTAGAATTTATATCCGACTACCGGTTTTATTTCATAAAAATTCTGTCTGCGGATAAATCCCGTTTCAGCGGAATAATTCTCTCCAACATATGCTTGATCTAAAGTTACTAACCACCTTTGTGTATTATACGTCAGTGCCAAAGAAGCAGTGGCATCACGATCATTTTCCGGGCTGAAAGAGTGATGGTAAAAAGCTTTACCCACCCATCGGCTATCTTTACTGGCTAAATTAAATTCTAATCCCGCCACCCGGTTAAAGTGATCCGGATCGAGATCTCCGGTGTTTATTTTATTCACAAAAAAAGCACCGATATTCGATCTGCTTAAAATCTTCTTTTGCAATGCAGCCACGGTAAAATTTGAAGCAGCTATATCTCCGGACATGCCAGTTTGCATATTCATTAATCCCAGGCGCCATTGGTCTCCTATTTTTCCACTTAATCTGGCACCCGCCTGCACCGGATTCTGTAATCCGATCCGTCGGGAAAAAAAAGGCCGGATACTTTCCGTACCCAAGCTGGCAAAAAGATCACTATTCTCAAGAAAGAACTGGCGTCGTTCCGGAAAAAATAATTCGAAACGATCCAAATTTGTGACTTGCCTGTCTACTTCAACCTGGGAAAAGTCGGGATTTACCGTTATATCCAGATTGAGCGATGTAGACAAAGTAACTTTTGCATCAATTCCGGCATCGGCACTATAGGATGCCTTTTCATTTAGTTCAGCATTGCTGGAGGTACGACCAGACACATATGGAATCAAAGAAAACCGTGTCCCTAATTTTGGAGGTGCATCATCGAAGACGGCTGTTCCCGTGAAGGCAAGATTTGCAGTCTGGAATTGACGTGGTATAGGAGCCCAGCTCGATTTCTCATTAGTCTTCAAGTCCAACCTGCTAAAATTAATTCCCCATTCCCTGACCCCCTCCTGGTAGCGAATACTGCGAAACGGGATAGCAAATTCTGCTACCCATTTCTCCTCATCATTTTTAATTTCGCTTTTCCACTTGCAGTCCCAGTCAAGGGCGACAAAACCTCCATTGGCCTGCAAACCATCCCATTGAGCCCCTGAAGCAGAGATACCAAATGAAAATCCGTTAGTCTGATCATTGTAGGTGTCGATAAAAGCGAGAAAATTATCATTTTTACCAAAGACAAAATCACGGCGCAGGGACTCTGCCGGCCTTTTGCCAGCTACCGTGTCATGGCACAGAATCGACATAAACAGCTCACTTTCGTTGTAGGCCATCCTTACTTCAGTCTGTGAATCTGCCAGTCCGGTGTCTATCGGCAACACCCTGAAGAAATCTGTTGCGATATCTGCCTGGATCCAGGTTTGTTCATCCAAAACGCCGTCCAGAACGATTTCATCAGTACAGCGGTGGACATTTATAATATACTTCTCCCGGTTATTGTTGAAATCCTGCCCAGGTAACAGTTGCGTCAAAAAAACTAAAACAACAATTACAATACAGTTTATGCGTGTGTACCTTCCCAAATCTTTCCTCGTTTAAACCGGGAATATAGGAAAGGAACCACATATTTCTCAACTGAAAGGCTCACTCATAACCAAAGTCTCTCTCTCGACCTTAAGCCTTATACTGACCATCTTTGGTTTTTAAATGTAATTACCTGATTAAATTTCTTTTCCCAAAAAGTGGACCAATGAGATGGTTATCAGAAAGTAATCTATTAGTTCCGACGTACATAAGATACCCGGCTCAGGTTTATTGAACAATATATGGTAAAATCAGGCACTAGTTTTGAACTAGAGACGTTCTAATGACTCTAAATTCAAAACAAACCTACTCCATGAAAATCTTCCTAATTGCCATCGCTATTATCGCATCATTTAATCTTCAAGCCCAGACAAAAAATAGCGATGAAAGCGAACTTCGGCATATCAAGGAAGAACTCTGGCCTCAGGCATACCAAACTCAGGACGTATCATTGTTGAACCAAATTCTGTCTGACGAATTTCAAATGATCGATGCCAGCGGCAATGTATTCCTTAAGAAAGATGAGGTAAGCTATGTCGAAAAATCTAAACCTGAATACAAATCTTTTAAGTTTCATATTGAACGCCTTGATGTCTATGAAAGTAGTTCGGCCGTAGTGTCCGGCACCGGTATGATTCACGGAGAGGATGCCGAAGGTGAATACATTACTACCTATCGGAGCAGTGATGTGTTTGTAAAAGAACATGATGCATGGAAAGCTGTTTCCAGTCATGTCTCAGGGCTTCACAAAACCCATATGGGAAATATGGAACGAAGCCGTAATGGAAAAGATTAAAGATTAAACAGAAATAACCTGAAGGTCCGGATCCTAGAGGTCCCAACCAAAATACTGGCGGATGTTACGGTCTATCCGTTTTGTCAAATCGTCGTCCATCGATGCCTTTTGAAAGACCTGCCCGGTGACTCGCTCGAACAATTCTATGTAACGACTGGAGACCGTTTGTATAAAACTGTCCGGCATATCAGGCATTTTTTGGCCCTCCAAGCCCTGAAAATCATGGTCCATCAACCATTCCCTCACAAATTCCTTTGACAATTGCTGCTGATGTTCACCCTTCTTCTGCCTTTCTTCATATCCATCTGCATAATAATAACGGGAACTATCCGGTGTATGGATCTCATCGATGAGATAAACTGTATCATCCACAAGTCCGAATTCGTATTTGGTATCCACCAGAATTAA